>NZ_JBVAYY010000003.1:0-8831 GCF_055412885.1 Pseudarthrobacter leeuwenhoeki
TGAAGGCCAGCGCGGCGATGTTGGCCCAGGCCTGGTTCGCGGCGAAGTCGAAGAACGGCAGCTTGCCCAGGCCGGTGTTTTTCAGGGTTTTGATCCGGTTCTCGCACCGGCCGCGGGCGCGGTGCCGGGCGTCCAGGAACGGCCCGTGCCAGCGCGGGGAGTTGGTCAGGAACGCGGTGATCCGGTGCCCGTCAGCATCGAGCAGGGTCGGCTGCGCGCCGGGGTGCAGCGGCTCGGCGCGGAGGAACAGTTTGGTCCCCGGCGGGTAATCGGTGAGCGGAATGATGTCGGTGGCGTTGATGACCCACGCATCGCTCCGGTCGTTCCCGGCCTGGTCCAGGGCCGGCTGCCAGTACTGTTTGTCGGTGATCCAGTCGATCATGTGAGCCTTGCCGAACGGCAGGGCGTAGCTGGTGGAGAACTGCACGCCGAGGCTGTGCAGGTGCCAGAGGAACTTCCGCGAGGCCCCGGCACTGTCGGTTCGAACCAACACTTTCTCCCCGGCCAGGGCCCCGGCCTCGGTGAAGAAGCTCTCGGGCAGTTGGGCTGCCGCCGTGTGGAAGACCCGGATATGGTCCTCGGCGCTGTTCGCTCCCGCGTTGCCTGGCCGCAGCACCGCGGCGAGAATTTCCCCGGAACCGTTGCCGGCGCCGTAATCGACGCTGGCGATGAACGGGGCGAACCCGTAACCACCCTTGTAGGTGCCGGCCACGTTTTCCTTATCCGAGTGCGAGGTCACCAGCGTCGCGTCGAGGTCGATGATCAGCGGATCCGCGGCGGTCGCGGACAGTGCCAGGTTCCGGTCCCCGGCGGCGTTCCAGGCCCGGGTGCGCAGGGCCCGGGTGAGGGTCTCGAATCCGTAGCTGAACAGCTCCGGGTTGGCCACGGTGCGTTCGAAGAACCGTGAGACGGTCGCGTTCGAGGGCAGCTGACCAAAGACCCCGGGTGAGGAACGCAGGATGTCCAGATCCGAGGCATATTCACCTCCGGCGGCGAGCATCGCGGCCAACGAACCAACCAGCCGGCCAGGCCGGTGTTTCGCGCCGGAGGGAACGAACTGGCCGAGCCTGTCCTCGCACAGCCTGCCGAAACCCAGGGCGTCCATGAAGCCGGTGAGCACCGAAACCCCGGCGTGGGAAATCAGCGACTGGCCGGTGAAACTGACCGGAAAGAACGGAAAAACAGCGGTAGACTTTTGCATCGAAAGGGTGCTCCCTCGCTCGGCAAATAACGGTCTCGACAACCACTATTTTCCCAGTTCAGAGCACCCTTTCCCTGACTAACACGCCATCCGAAAGACCCGCCATGAAAACCTGGGGTTAGCGGAAAACAACTGTTGATCCCTTGACGCCGGTGTGGCTGATAGTTCCCCCCTGAAAATCTTGTGTACAGGTGCTGGCGCTCCCATCGCACCGGGCGTTTTGAGTGGGGTAGCCGAGTTTGCCGTTTTCGTAGCCGAGGGTGCCCCAGGTGGCCCGGATTCCGCCCCATGTGGCGTAGGCGCCGATGCCGGGGGCGTAATGAATGGTCCCGCCTTGAAAGGCCTGGTAGCAGCCCCCGCCGGTCAGCCCGCAGATTTCGTTCGTGATGGGGTAGCCGAGTTTGCCCTTTTCGTAGCCCAAAGCACCCCAGGTGGCGTGGATACCGCCCCACGTGGCGTAGGCGCCGGTGGCGGGGGAGTAGTGGATGGTCCCGCCCTGGAAGGACTGGTAGCAGCCGCCGTTGGCGAGTCCGCAGATTTCGTTGGTGGTCGGGTAGCCGAGTTTGCCCTTTTCGTAGCCGAGAGTGCCCCATGTGGCGCGGATTCCGCCCCATGTGGCGTGGGCGCCGGTGGCGGGGGTGTAGTGGATGGTCCCGCCCTGGAACCCCTGGTAGCAGCCCCCGTTGGCGAGCCCGCAGATTTCGTTGGTGGTCGGGTAGCCGAGTTTGCCCTTTTCGTAGCCGAGGGATCCCCACGCGGCCCGGATCGGTCCGGAGGTGGCGCGGGCGCCNTGGGCTAGAGTCCGCCGCGACCCTGACCCATCTGCGCCAACCAGGGCCACACTGCATCCGCCGGAGCCTCGATGGTGATCGCCCGCGTTGACTGAAGATCGGCAACCGACAGGAAGCCGTCACCCGGAAGCCCGCCGTCGGCTTCAGCGGCGGTGGCACCCCAACGCAACTGAAAGCGCCGGAACAGGAAGCCCGATGCCACCAGCCCAGCGAACACTGCCGCGGGCCTGGAAGCCTGTCTCATGTTGTGTGGCTTCGTCATCGGGCAATTCTCCAGACCGCGGATTCCGCTGTCACGGGCGACCACAAGGAACCCCTGTGTCCGGGCCAACCAGGTGGGGCGTCCGACACAACTAGCTCAGCCTCCGTAGACGTTTTTTCGGGCCTCGATGTAGCATCCCCAAACATAGGCGCCCCAGTGTCCTTCGGGTCGTAGGCGGCTTCAACGCTTCGTGGACAGGGGAGGCCATGTCATGCCGTTCCCCCCGCAGTCCTGCATGAACAGGTGTCAGAGCGGAAAATCCGGACCAGCGGCAAACCCAGGTCCATCTAAAGAATAATCAGAACGTCATGTTGGACGCGGCCCAAGCCACTATGAAGTGGTGAACGCGAAAACCCGACGGAAGGACGAACGATGATGAACACCCATCAGAGAACCCACAGGGCGGTACCCGGTCCGCCGTAGGCAGCCGCTCCCCCACACAACCGAATACGCCGTTTCCGGGACCCCACACACCCGGAACATCAGATCAGAGGCAAGAGTGTGCACAAAGTGCACACGAAAAAAGCACCAAAAAGCCCCTGAACTGCGGAAACACTGTGCCCGAGGTGGGACTCGAACCGGGTTCCAGCCCCTGCAAACACTGGACTCCCGCCCAAACATACGGAATCCAGACCAGTCCGGCACCAGTACGACCCAATCCGACGCCCAGGGTGTGCACATTGTGCACACCCTCTTTTTGCCCACTTCAGCTCCCCCAGCCAAGCTGCCTAAACGGCCTCCCGGGCGGGGCAGCTGTGTCCTGCGCGCGTTTTCGCCCCGATATGAAGAGTAGGCCTCCGGAACCGGACCGGCCCCGAACAAGCACCGCACTACGGGACGGCCCTCCTGCAGGAAATCAACGAACAACATGGCGGCGGGCTCCTCCTTTCCGAACATCTCATGGAGAAGCGAACAGCAACCTGCCTGACCAACCGACAGCCCGAGCCTCCACGACGATCACCGGTCTAAACGGTCGTCGGTGCATGTCCGGGCCGGATTGTGACGGACCCGGATGTCTTGTCCACGTGAAACCCACCCAGTCTCACGAGACCACTCCGTCTCAGAAAAGTCCCCAACGCGCCCTTGTCGAGACGGTCCACGGTGAATGCCTGATCAATGCTCGTCCGGAAAAACGTGTCGCAGGCGCGTTAGCTGACGACAACACGCACGAAGCGTGCGCGAGTGTCGCCGACGTTAACGTAGGCGTACTGCTGTGCGGTCGGGAAGGCGAGGTGGTCACCCGCGCGGAGCTGGGTATCGCCGTCTTCCTGTTCGACGCGGATGGATCCCTCGGAGACGAGGAGCATCTCAGACCACCCCAGCGGATCAGGCTCCGCGTCGTAGCGGTCACCGGGTTCGAGCGTCCAAGCCCACAACTGGGCATCCTTGGCAGCGGGAACGGATGCGAGCAGTACCGCGACACTGCCTGGCCCGTCTCCTCGCCACGCAACTTCGCTGATCTCTGCGTGAGGTGCGGCCGGGGCGGCAACGAGGTCGACGAATGTGACACCCAACGCGTCGGCGAGATGATCAAGGCCTGTCAGGCTGATGTTCGCGTCCCCCGCCTCGAGCTTGACGACAGTACGACGACTGATACCTGCGCGATCCGCCAGTGCGACTTGGCTGAGGTCAGCTGCCATACGAAAGCGACGCACGTTCGCACTGACGTGCGCTAGGACCCCGGCCGTTCCCTCAGATTGCATGTGCACTATTCTGCCCCATAGAGTGTGCAGCATGTTGCACACTCGTCCGCGTCGGCGGCGGCTCTCCAGGCAGGAACTCGCCCTCGTCCTCATCACGGCCGTGTGGGGGGCGACGTTCCTCATCGTCCACGTCGCCGTGCAGTACAGCGGACCGTGGTTCTTTGTGGGCATGCGGTTCATGATCGCCGGCATGATCAGTGCCGTTATTTTCGCGCGTATCCTCCGCGGTATCACCTGGAAAGAGATCGGGGCGGGTTCAGCCATTGGCGTGGTGATCTTCCTCGGTTACGGACTGCAAACCGTCGGTCTTCAAACGATCAACAGCAGCACCTCCGCGTTCATCACAGCCCTCTACGTCCCGCTTGTTCCGATCCTGCAGTGGATGGTGTTCAGAAAGCCGCCGCGGCTTCTTACGTGGATCGGCGTCGGGCTTGCTTTCGTAGGTCTCGTGCTGCTCGCCGACCCAGGGAACGTCGGCTTCACCTTCGGCTCCGGGGAGATCGCGACGGTCCTCAGCACTCTTCCAATGGCAGCTGAGATCATCCTCATCGGCTGGTTCGCGGGCAAGGTGAACCTCGGCCGGGTGACCGTCGTACAGTTACTCGTCGCGGGACTACTGGGCTTCCTGGCCATGCCCATCGTCGGAGAGGAGCTGCCCGCGTTTTCCTGGGTGTGGGTGGGAGCGGCGGTCGCTTTGGGGGCTGCGAGCTGCCTCATCCAACTCACGATGAACTGGGCCCAGAGGACGGTCTCGCCGACACGAGCAACGATCATCTACGCCGCCGAGCCCGTATGGGCTGCGATCATCGGCCGAGTAGCGGGTGACCGGCTTCTTCCGGTCGCGGTCGCCGGGGCCGTGTTCATTGTCGCTGGCGCCCTCGTCAGCGAACTCAAACCCCGCAGCAAACGCAACGACGCTAATACCTCACGAGAACCCTCACAGGGTGTCTACAATCCAGCCGCCTCCTCCCCCCACTCGAGCCGACGGAACTAATGACCGTACCGGGTTTAGGCCGTCTTCTTGCTGGTGGCCTCGTTGTCTGAAGAGGCATCTATTTGAGCATGGTGGTTCTGCTCGAACTCGTCGGGCGGGATCATGGCCAAGGTGGTGTGCAGCCGCTCTGTTTTGTACCAGTGGACCCAGTTCATGGTCGCCTTCTCCACATCCGGCAACTGCTTGAGCGGGCCTGTCATGAAGGGGCTGCCTTTGCGGACGCATTCGTTCTTGTACAGACCGATCGTGGATTCCGCGAGGGCGTTGTCGTACGCGTCGCCGACGCTGCCGACGGAAGCCGCCAGCCCTTCGAGCAGCAGTGCCTCTCCGAACCGGATCGAGGTGTACTGGGATCCGGCGTCACTGTGATGGACCATGCCCGCAGGGACCGGCGTTCCGGCCTGGTCCCGGCGCCAGAGCGACATCTTCAAGGTGGTGAGCGCCATGTCCGCGTCCTTGATCGTGGAGCCGTGCCAGCCCACGATCGCCCGGGAGAAGACATCAATCGCGAAGGCCACGTACGCGAAGCCGGCCCACGTTCTGACATAGGTGAAGTCGGTGACCCACACGGCGTTCGGCCGGGCCGCGGTGAAGTCCCGGTTCAGTAGATCCGGAGCCCGCTGTGAGTCTTTCGCTACTGCACCGGCTTTGGGTTTCCGGCCTCGGACGAGGCCGTTCATGGCTTCGTCCCGCATGAGCAGGTCCACGCTACATCAGGCCACGTCGTGGCCCTCTCTGCGCAGCCAAGCGGTCATTTTCCGCCGCCCGTAGAGGTACTCCTGTTTCTCGGCTGTCTCCTTCAGCGCGTTGACGAGAGTAGCGTCCGCGACGGTACGGGCAACGGGTGCTTTGGATTTCCAGGACCGGTACATCCGCGGGGCAACCTGCACGCCCTGCTCACGCAGGACCTTGCATGCCGGCTCGACCCCGTGGCCATCGGCACGCAGTTCGTCGATGAATCCAGCTATTTGCGGCGAGGGTCGAGCTCCCTCGCGAAGAAAATCGAGGCCTTCTTCAGGAACTCGTTTGCCTCCCGCAGTTCCCGGTTCTCACTCTCCAGCTCCCTGATCCGGGTCTGCTCGGCGCTGGTGACGCCGGGGCGTTCGTCCGCGTCGATCTGGGCCTGGAGAACCCACCGGCGCAGGGACTCCCTGCCGATACTCAGCTTCGGTCCGATGGCGGAACAGGCGGCAAAAACGGAGTCGTACTAACTGAGGTGGTCCAGGACCATCCGCACGGCACGTTCACTGATCCTGGGGGTATCGCTTGGGCATAATCGCTCCTTCACAAAAAAGGAAGCGGCATCAAACCCGGTACGGTTCAGTGCCCCCGACAACGTGGCGCATGAACTCTTCGCCCCTGCCTGAGATGTGTTCGACCTGAGGCGTGTTGGATGCGCTGCCTAACCGCGTATCGCTGTGCCGTCGGGCCTTTCGCCAGATGACCTCTGGCCACATATTTTGCACCGCCCCTTACAGTGAAGTCATGCTGCACTCAACCCGGCAAGGCTCCGGTAAGCCACTCCTCCTGATCCATGGGCTCGGTTCCAGTATTGGTAACTGGAACCCGGTAATCCCGGCGCTGGCCGCTGAACGCGATGTCATCGCCGTCGACCTCCCCGGTTGCGGCGAATCCGCGCCGCTGACCGGCGAAACCACCATTGCCACGCTGACCGATGCCGTCGAAGCCTTTATCCGCGACGGGGAACTGGGTGACCTTGATCTGGTAGGCAGCTCCATGGGCGCCCGGATGGCGATGGAAATGGCACGGCGAGGGCACGCTGGCACCACGATCGCACTGGACCCTGGTGGATTCTGGAATGACCGCCAGGCAGCGATCTTTGGTGCAAGCATCAAGGCATCCGTCGCACTGGTGCGCCGCATTCAACCGGCGCTCCCCTTCCTCACGGGCAACCCCGTGGGCCGCACGGCCTTGTTGGCTCAGTTCTCCGCCCACCCCTGGAAGCTGCCGAAGGATCTGGTCCTGCATGAGCTTCGCGGGTTCAAGACATCAACCAGTCTGGATCCGGCCCTCAACGCGCTGATTCACGGACCCCGCCAGGAAGGCGCACCGGCCGGTTCACTCAAGGGCAAAGTGGTCATTGGATGGGGGCGGAAGGACAAGGTCACCGCTCCCAGTGAGGCGGCGCGGGCCATGGAGCTGTTCCCGGATGCAACGCTCCACTGGTTCGAAAACTGCGGTCACTTCCCGCACTGGGACCAACCAACGGAAGCGGCGCGCCTGATCCTCGATAGCACCGGCTGAGCTGCGGCTGAGCGCCGGGGCGGAGCCATTTACGTTGAGTCGCCGTCAGAATGGTGGAACCTGCGACGGCTCGGGAGGCATCGAGCGGCGGCTCGGGCGGGCGCAGATGAACGTCTTGTACCAGCTCTCACGTACCAACGGTCTCGGGGTCGGCGCACTGGCGGCCGTCCTCGATGTCACGAGCGGCGCGGTGAGCCAGCACGTCGACAGCCTTAGGAGGGAGGGCCTTGTCACGGTCGAGCTTGATCCGCTGGACGCCCGCGCGCGCGTGGTGTCTTTGACGGACGCGGCTCGCTCCGAAGTGAATGAGTTCCAGCGTGGCTGGATCCACGCGATCGCTCCCCGTTTCGATGCGCTCAGCACCGAGGAGATTCACGAACTGTCGGTGGCTCAGGTTGGCTTCCGCCTCCACTGGTCGCGGATCTTCGCTAACCATGCCGGCGCAGGCTGTCCGCCAGATGCCGTCCGGGTACGTCCCTTTGACCGCCTCCGTGCCGCAACACGTACGTTTGGTCGTTGCCGAAGGGAGGATCAACCGGTGCATCAGACTCTGGGCTTCACAGGTCAGGCCGCACGGGGTTTCCGTTCTGGTCCACGGGTTCGATGATCAGCAGGTCCTCGTAGACGTGGCGGTTCCGGTAAGTGAAGGCGGAGGCCATCCCGGCCGTTTCGGTGGCGGCGAAGACATCGAAGGGCGCACTCCCCCAGGCGGTCTCCAGTTCTAAGCCTTGATCCACCGATCCGCGGTTGGTCCTGACTGATTGTCGGGGGTGGCCGTGGTTTTGGTTGCGGGCATGGCGGGTTGTCGGCCTCGCTGCCGGTAGGGTTCCACTGTGTGTTTCTGGTCGGGCCGTTGTCCGGCGGTGGGCGGGGTTCTATGGCGCTTGCGGTGGGGCGTGGACGCTGGTGAAGAGCTCGTCCCAGTAGGTTTGCCAGGGCCACTTTTTGGGCAGGTGAAGAAGGATGCGTCGGGCGCTGGAGGCGATCCGGGNGTGGCGGCGGTGTGGTGGATGGTGCCGCCCTGGAACTCCTGGTAGCAGCCGCCGTTGGCGAGCCCGCAGATTTCGTTGGTGGTCGGGTAGCCGAGTTTGCCCTTTTCGTAGCCGAGGGATCCCCACGCGGCCCGGATCGGTCCGGAGGTGGCGCGGGCGCCGATGGCGGGGGAGTAGTGGATGTCGCCGCCCTGGAAGGACTGGTAGCAGCCGCCGTTGGCGAGTCCGCAGATTTCGTTGGTGGTCGGGTAGCCGAGTTTGCCCTTTTCGTAGCCGAGGGCGCCCCATGTGGCGCGGATGCCGCCCCAGGTGGCGTAGGCGCCGATGCCGGGGGCGTAATGAATGGTCCCGCCCTGGAACCCCTGGTAGCAGCCCCCGCCGGTCAGCCCGCAGATTTCGTTCGTGGTCGGGTAGCCGAGTTTGCCCTTTTCGTAGCCCAAAGCACCCCAGGTGGCGTGGATGCCGCCCCACGTGGCGTGGGCGCCGGTGGCGGGGGAGTAGTGGATGGTCCCGCCCTGGAAGGACTGGTAGCAGCCGCCGTTGGCGAGTCCGCAGATTTCGTTGGTGGTCGGGTAGCCGAGTTTGCCTTTTTCGTAGCCGAGGGCGCCCCATGTGGCGCGGAT
>NZ_JBVAYY010000003.1:13368-271491 GCF_055412885.1 Pseudarthrobacter leeuwenhoeki
AGCCTTGATCCACCGATCCGCGGTTGGTCCTGACTGATTGTCGGGGGTGGCCGTGGTTTTGGTTGCGGGCATGGCGGGTTGTCGGCCTCGCTGCCGGTAGGGTTCCACTGTGTGTTTCTGGTCGGGCCGTTGTCCGGCGGTGGGCGGGGTTCTATGGCGCTTGCGGTGGGGCGTGGACGCTGGTGAAGAGCTCGTCCCAGTAGGTTTGCCAGGGCCACTTTTTGGGCAGGTGAAGAAGGATGCGTCGGGCGCTGGAGGCGATCCGGGCCGGGACGTGGATGAGTTTGCGGCGGATCGTGCCGGTCCGGGCTTTGCCGAACGGCCCGGCGGCAAGGCGGCCGGCGGCTCGGGTGAGGTTGTAGGCCATGACCGCGGCGACCAGCCAGGCCGAGTTCGCGGCGAAAACGCCGGAGGGCATGTGGGCCAGCGCGCTGTCCTTCAGATCGGCATTCACCTGCTCGATGATGGCGTGTTTCCGGTGGATCTTGTCAGCGGCGACGGTGTCCAGGACCGCTGCGTCCACGGTGGTGAAGAACGCGTGGTGCCGGTGGGTTTCAAACAGGGTGGGTTGCCCGTCGCTGGCTTTCTTGTTGAGTTCGGGGATACGTCGCACGATCATGCGGCCGGCGATCTGCTCGGTTTTCTTGCGGGACGTGAACGCGGTGAACACGGTTTCTGCGACTTCGGCCCGCGAGACCCAGGTGTTGTTTTCCTCGTCGAAGACCGCATCGGTGTATTCGATGGTTTTCCACGCCGTTTCAGGGATCCCGGCGATGGCGCGTTTCACGGCCGGGTCCATGCGGACTGTCACCGAGACGGCCGCCCCGGCGGCCAGCGCCGCGGCCACCGAATCATGGCCATAGTAGGCCGAGTCGAGGCGGCAGAGCACCCTCCCGCCTGCGTGGACGCGTTTGAGGGTGGAGAGGGCGTCGGTGATCAGGCGTTTGGCGCCGCGGGCGGAGTTCGCCGCCCCCTTGCGCAGCCGCTAGGCCAGGATTACCGGGGCACTGTCCTTGGTCGAGGCGGTAGCCAGCAGCGCGTTCAGTCCGCGGACCCCGGAGTATCCGTAGCCGGAGCCCTGCTTGGCATAGCCATGGACCTCGATGATCGTGTCATCGACATCCACGAACACGAAGTCACTGCCGGTGGGTGAACCCAGCATCGGTGTCCGGCCGGCCAGGTTTCCCAGGAAGCGGGACGCGACCGCGTCGAGTTGGCGGACATGCCCGAACGTGAAGGACCGCAGGAACGAACCAAGCGTCGANGGATTCCGCCCCATGTGGCGTGGGCGCCAGTGCCAGGGGAGTAATGGATGTCGCCACCCTGGAAGGACTGGTAGCAGCCCCCGCCGGCCAGCCCGCAGATCTCGTTGCTAGTCGGGTGGCCTAGTTTTCCATCACCGCCTCCAGCTGCGGTCCACGCGGCACCGATTGTGCCCAACAAATTGACGGCATATCCTGCCGCGAAGCCTTTCAGGTTAGCGAGGCTCCCGTTCCAAACATTCGAGTCGCCTGCAAAAGGCCCGGTACTGCTGTATTGCCAGATGCTGTAGTCGCTCCAACTGGAGGGGAGAGCGCCGGCGTCGTTTGTTGGGGCGGACGGGTAAGCGGCCACCCACAGTGGATAGTCGCCGAACCCTGGCGCATCGGCCGTGCACTGTTTCCACCAGGATGTGTTGGTGTAGATAACGGGTAAGCGGCCTGTCATGGAACGTACCGTGTTCCCAAAGTCGCGGACCCAGGACGTTAGTTGTGACGGTGACATGTCATAGCAGGTGTTTCCAAAATAGAAGCCGCTAATGGTCCGGCCAGCGTAGGGGTTGAATTCAAAATCGAGCACCGGAGGCAGCGTGTACCCGTCGGCACTCCAACCGCCACCGTTCTGAACGAAATAGCGTGCTTGGTCTGCCCCGGAGGACCAGTTAGGGATGGCGAAGTGGTACGCACCGCGGACCATGCCGACGCTGCGGGATCCTTGATATTGGGAACCAAAGGCATCGCTCTTGAAATAGTTGCCTTCGGTTGCCTTCACGTAGGCGAAGCGTGAACCCATGTTCCACTGCTCCTGCCAGTTGACCGAGGGCTGATGGCCGCTGACATCAAGACCTTGGATCCCAAACGTCGGCCGCCATGTGCCTTCCGTTGCCAGCGCCTCGGTGGTCAGAGCTTGGCCAATATCGCGGGGACCGGACGGGGTCGCACCCACAGTACGGGCCGATCGCTGCCCCATCTCTGCACCACCAGGACCGATGGCAGCCGCCATCGCCGCGTTGTCGGGTGCACCGGCTTTGACAGACGCTACCGGCGCCGGTGCAGAGGTTGCATCCGCTATCGGCGCCGGTGTCGTGACCGGCGTCGGCATCGCAATCGCTGTGACCGGCGGCGCGGCTGCCGTTGACGGCGGTGCGAGGATCGGGCCCGCCAGCAGGGCCACCAGCAAAAACGTGTAGCCAATGCGGAGGCCGGTGTACTGCCCCAGGGGAAGTTGTTTCCGCTTCATTTTTTGCTCCGAAACGATGGTGCGCTTCGTGAGCGCGATTTATGAATCTCTATTTCTTGTCGATCCCGTCCGGGAGCCGCCGCACAACGGATTGTCCGACTCGATGGGCTCACACGATAACACCGTAGTGTCGACGTGACCAGTGATTCTGATGTTACTGAAGTTACAAGTGTGAATCATTGGGGGGCGCTTCTTTTGCGTCCATTGGTTGCGGAGTCGCGCCAAACATTCGACTTTGTTCGTCGGGGCCCGAGGATTCTTCTAAGCTGGAGCCCATGAAGGTATTGGTTACCGGCGGCGCCGGCTACATCGGATCGCACACGACCTTGTGTCTGCTCGACGAGGGACACGAGGTCGTCGTACTCGACAACTTGATGAATTCGAACCCTGAATCCCTGCGCCGGGTGGAGCGGCTCACCGGCAAGAACGTGGACTTCCGCGAGGTCGACCTGCTTGACGCGGCCGCCGTCGACGCCGTTTTCGCCGAGGGCGGCTTCGAGGCCGTCATCCACTTCGCCGGCCTGAAGGCTGTGGGTGAATCGGTGCAGAAGCCCCTCTGGTACTACCAGAACAACGTGGTGGGCACCCTGAACTTGTTGCACAGCATGGACGCCGCCGGTGTGCGCCGGCTGGTCTTCAGCTCCTCTGCCACCGTCTACGGCGCCTCGGAGGAAGTCCCGCTCATCGAGAAAGCCCCGCTGGACGCCACCAACCCTTACGGCCGCACTAAGGAACAGATCGAGGACATCCTCACCGACGTGGGTGCCGCTGATCCGCGCTGGAGCATCGCACTGCTGCGCTATTTCAACCCGGTGGGCGCCCACGAGTCCGGACAGATCGGCGAGGACCCGAGCGGCATTCCCAATAACCTGCTGCCGTTCGTTGCGCAGGTTGCCGTGGGCCGCCGCGAAAAGGTGATGGTGTTCGGTAACGACTACCCGACGGCGGACGGCACCGGCGTGCGCGACTACATCCACGTGATGGACCTTGCCGCCGGCCACCTCGCCGCACTGAGCTATCTATCCGATAAGTCGGGTGTGTTTCGCTGGAATCTCGGCACCGGCAGGGGGTCCTCCGTGCTGGAGGTCATTGAGGCGTTCGGCAAAGCGGCCGGACACGACGTGCCCTACGATTTCGCTCCCCGGCGGCCGGGGGACGCTGCCGTCAGCTACGCCGATTCCTCGGCAGCACTCGCAGATCTTGGCTGGTCCGCGCGTCGGAACCTTGCGCAGATGTGCGAGGACCACTGGCGCTGGCAGATTAGCAACCCGCAGGGCTACCCCACGGTTCACGAGACTTTCGGGCTCACAGTCGCATAGGGTTCCCGGGCGGCGGCCGGCTGCGGCGGGTTGCCGCTGACGGCCGCTTATCCACAAACGTCCTGGGCACCCTTGCCCGGACGACCCTGCTCCTCTAGCTTTAACCCAATTGCAGTGCCCCGGAGACAGGGCGGCAGTCATATGGGGGCCATTGTGGAGGCTGTACGCATTGTCGAGGACGAAGTCCGCGAGTTGATCCGCCGGCGCGGCCTGGACCCCCTGAGGCAGGCTGGTGAAGTCCGCCGCCTCGTTGAGGCGGCGGTGCTGGATTACGACGAGCGGGCCCTGCTGGCGCCCCTCCCTCCAATCGGTCCGCTCGAGCCCGCCCAGAGGTTCGTTTTCGACGCCGTGGCGGGGTTCGGTGCGCTTCAGCCCCTGCTGGACGATCCGGCCATTGAGGAAATATGGCTCAATGCCCCCAATGAAATTTATGTGGCACGGAACGGCGAGTCCGAGCTGACCTCTGTCTCGCTCACGGACCAGCAGGTCCGGGACCTTGTGGAACGGATGCTCAAGAGTTCGGGGCGCCGCCTCGATATGTCCTCTCCGTTCGTAGATGCAGCGCTGCCCGACGGTTCCCGCCTGCATGTCGTCATCCCGGACGTGACCCGGCGGCACTGGGCCGTCAACATCCGCAAGTTTGTGGTGAAGGCCAGCAGGCTCGAACACCTCGTGGAACTCGGCACGCTGACGCCGCAGGCAGCCCGGTTCCTCGGAGCCGCCGTGGCCAGCGGCCTGAACATCCTGGTCTCCGGCGCGACCCAGGCCGGCAAGACCACCCTGCTCAATTGTTTGGCGGCGAGCATCGGGACCCGCGAGCGCGTCATCACCGTCGAGGAAATCTTCGAGCTGCAGTTTCCGCTGCGGGACGTTGTGGGACTGCAGTGCCGGCAGCCAAATCTGGAGGGCGAAGGCGAAATTCCCATGCGCAGGCTGGTCAAGGAGGCCCTGCGCATGCGCCCCGACCGGCTGGTGGTGGGCGAGGTCCGGGAGGCCGAGAGCCTGGACATGCTGATCGCCCTGAATTCCGGCCTTCCCGGGATGTGCACCGTCCATGCGAATTCGGCCCACGACGCGGTCACCAAGATCTGCACGCTCCCGCTGCTGGCCGGCGAGAACATCTCCAGCGCCTTTGTGGTTCCGACGGTTGCTTCCTGCCTCGACCTCGTGGTCCACTGTGCCCGCCACGCGAGCGGGCGCAGGGAAGTGACGGAGATTTTGTCGTTGGGCCGAAGGGTCGAGAACGGCATTATCGAGTCATCCATGGTGTTCGCCGTCGCCGACGGCCAGCTGCAGCCCAGGGCCAACTCGATGCCGTCAGCCGAGAAGTTTGCCCGGGCAGGGTACGACGTCGCGGCCCTGCTGGAGCCGCGCTGATGGCGGCGCTGGTGGGCATGCTTGCCGGTACCGGGCTCCTGCTGATCTGGTGGTCTGCCTGGGAACAGCCACAGGCGGCCAGGCGCCGGCCTGGACCGAGCACTCTGGAGGATCTGCTGCGGTCCGCGGGGATTGAGAGGGTCAGCGGCCCCGGACTGCTGGCGAGCTGCCTTGGCGTCGGAGCGTTTGCGACCCTGGTGATCTTTGCGGTGACCAGGTCGTGGCCGATCGCAGGCTGTTTTGGCCTGTTTGGCGGCTGGCTGCCGATGGCCATCGTCAAATGGCGCGCGCGGAAGCGCGCGGCAATTCTGCGTCAGTTGTGGCCCGACGTCGTCGACCACCTCCGCTCGGCGATCCGCGCCGGACTGTCGCTGCCGGAAGCCCTCATCCAGTTGGGCGACAAGGGTCCTGAGGAACTCCGTCAGGTGTTCCGCGATTTTGGCTCCGACTACCGCGCCGGAGGACAGTTCGATCCCGCCCTCACCAGGCTGAAGGACCGGCTGGCGGATCCCGTGGCCGACCGGATCGTGGAGGCGCTCCGGTTAACCAGGGAAGTGGGCGGCTCGGATCTCGGCCGGCTGCTGGGCACCCTGGCGGAATTCCTGCGCGAAAGTGCCCGGACCAGGAGCGAACTGGAGGCCCGGCAGTCCTGGACCGTCAACGCCGCGCGGCTGGCGGTGGCCGCCCCCTGGATCGTCCTGATGCTGCTGGCAAGCAGGCCCGAAGCTGTGGCCGCCTACAACACGCCCCTCGGGGCCGCCGTTTTGACGGGCGGACTGGCGGTGTCCCTGGTCGCCTATGCCGTCATGCTGCGTATTGGGGCGCTGCCGGCAGATGAACGGGTGCTCCGATGACAGGGCTGATGGCGGCTGCCGCCGCCTGCGGAGTCGTCCTGGGCTGCGGAGCCTGGTTGTTGCTGACCAGGCTGCCGTTCCTCCGGCCGACCACCTTCGTGGAACGCATCGGCCCGCAGCTGAAGTCCCATAACCTGGAATCCCGACTCCTGCGCGCTGCGCCGAGAAACTTCACCCTGTTCGGTCCGCTGGAACAAATCCTGCGCCCGGTCATTGGGGACGCCATCTCGTGGCTGGGGCGGCTGAACCCCGGTTCCGCGGCACTGGAGCGCCGCCTGACGAGGGCCGGGAGCGCGAAATCGCCAGCGGATTTCCGGGCCGAACAGCTCCTCTGGGGCGCGGGCGGTTTTGTCGCGGCGGTCGGTGCGGTCGTGGTCTTCGGTGCGGCCGGACGCTCCAGCCCCCTGCTCGCCGTCGTGCTGGTGCTTGGCAGCGCCGTTGGTGGTTTCCTGTTGCGCGACTATCTGCTGGGCGCCCAGGTCAGGAAGCGCGAAGCGCGCATGATGGCAGAGTTCCCCAGCATCGCCGAGCTCATGGCCCTCGCCGTCAGCGCGGGAGAGAGCGCCACGGGTGCGCTGGACAGGGTGTGCCGCAGTGCCCGGGGAGAGCTGTCCAAGGACTTCGCCCGCGTCCTGGCGGAGACCAGGGCAGGGAAACCGCTCGTGGAAGCCCTGCAGGAGTTCTCGTCACGGACGGAGCTGGGCCCGTTGCTCCGTTTCGTGGACGGGCTGATCGTGGCGGTCGAGCGTGGGACTCCCCTCGCTGATGTGCTGAGGGCACAGGCCCAGGACGTCCGGGACACCGCCAAGCGCGAGCTGATGGAGTCGGCCGGAAAGAAGGAAATCGGAATGATGGTGCCACTCGTGACTCAGTTGTAGTCTTAGGTCTATGACCGCTACAACAGCTATTTACGTCAGGCAGTCTGAAGACAAGTCAGGCCATGAGGCCGCCGTCCAGCGGCAGGAGGTCGACTGCCGGGCACAGGCAAAGCTCAAGGGCTGGGACGATCCTGTGCTGTACGCCGACAACTCGATCAGTGCGACCACAGGCAAGACCCGGCCAGCGTTCGAGCGCTTGCTCAAGGACATCGAGGCAGGCACTGTCACCGCCCTCGTTGTGTGGCACATGGACAGGCTCACGCGCTCCATGAAAGACCTCACGCGAGTCATCGAGGCGGGCAAGGCGCACCGGCTGAACATCGTTGGAGTCAAAGGCGGTTCCCTGGACCTGGGGGATGCTACCGGCGTAATGACCGCGCAGATCCTTACGGCAGTCGCCGCCGCAGAGGTCGCGCACAAGAGCGAGCGGCAGAAGCTCAGCAACAAACAGAGGGCTGGTAAGGGTGAAGCATTCTGGACGCGGCGACCGTTTGGATACGACCGGGCCGACGGCAAGGTGTTCACGGTCAAGGAGGAGGCCGACGCGATCAGGGACGCCGCCGGGATGATCCTGGGCGGCGAGACGTTGTCGGCTGTGGTGCGGAAGTGGAATGAGGCAGGGCTGACGACCACCACGAAACAGCAGGGCAAGTGGGGCGTGACGCAGGTGCGGCGCGTGCTCCTGAACCCCAGGTACGCAGGCCACCGGCTGTACAACGGCACCCAGCAGGAAGCGGCAGGGCAGTGGGATCCGATCCTGGACACCGAGACCGCCGAGCGGCTGGAGGAAATACTCACGGACCCGCGGCGCCGCACTGCACCCGACGATCTGAACTCCAAGTATCTGCTGTCCGGGATCGCCGTCTGCGGCAAGTGCGGGGCGAAGATGTTCGCGGCCCCGGTACCTGCTAAGGGCGGTGGGAAACGCATGGTCTACCGGTGCTTTGGCGGGTACTGCATGCAACGATCCCTGCTCGACATCGACAACCTCGTCACTGCCGTTGTCGTCGGCAGGCTGTCACAGCCGGACGCGGCGGAGTTGTTCACCGCCGGGGACAGCACCGGGGAGCTCCGGAGCAGGGCCGCAGATCTCCGGGACCGCCGGGACACGCTCGCGTCCCTGTTCGGGGAAGGTCTGATGTCAGCCGCCGCCTACCGGGAGCAGGCAGGCAAGCTGACCGGCAAGATCGCTGAGGTCGAGGCGGCTATTGCATCGGCTGAGGTTGTCAACCCTGCCGCCGCTCTGATCCACTCCGCTGATGTGGGCAAGGCGTGGGCGGATCTCCCGCTCGGCAACCAGCGGCAACTCATCCGGGCGCTGATGACCGTGACGGTCCTCCCGGCGGGACGCGGCAAGGACTTTGACCCTGACCAGGTGGACATCCACTGGCTGTAAGCTTCTGACCAAGAGTTAGTCATTTCGTTTTAGTTAAGCTGAATGCCCTCATTATCCAAGTGGCAATGAGGGCATTCTTCTGTCACCTATGCGTCCAATTGCACTGTCCCGAGTGGGCGTATTTGGAACCGATAAAGTCCGTGCTGCCTCGTATTATTGATGTTGTACAACAAACATACGTGGAGTAGCCATTTGAGGGAACGGCCTCTACCCAGCAGGAAACACAGATTCAGTTTCTTCAAAGGGGACCACCCAAATGCTACGTGACAACTCTGTCACCGCCGCCGCCTGTGCAGTCAGCCGGGCGTCGCGGAAGAACAACAAGTCGGGCGACCTTGAGCAGGCCCGCCGCAACCTTGCCGAGGTCAAGATTGCCAGGTACGTCACAGCGACCCTGGCGGAAGCACCTCCGCTGAGTGAAGAGCAGCTCAGCCGCCTGTCCGCCCTGCTGGGGCCCGCTGAGTAACGCCGTGACCGCTCCTAAACCAACACCGCCGCCACAGCCGCCGCGCGATCTGTCGCCTGAGGCGCTGCGTGAGCTGCACCGGATTCTCGCCGCAGTCGGCGGCTCAAAGCAGAACTATGGCCGCATGCCAGCCAAAGGCAAGGGTAAGCGCCGGTGATGGAACCGCTGAACGTGCCAGCCGCCGCCGTGACCGCCGAACTGCAACGCTATGCCGCGTTCGTCGGCCTTGTTCTGACGGCCCGTTGCGCTAACTGCGGCCGCCCGTTGTTCGCCGCCGCATCCGTCCATGCACGCCTCGGGCCAACGTGCCGCAGGCGTAAGCAAACCGAAACCCTACAGAGGAAGCAATGAACGAACACAAGGTGCCAGCGGCACCGGAATCCACCACAGTGCTCACGCGCATGACCTGCCCTGCCTGCGGCAAGGAGAACGCGGCCGTGCGGTACGACCTCACCCTTTTTGGGCACGGTCCCGGCTCGGCCTGCACTGGCGGTGACGTTTTCTCGCGCATGCTCGCCGCGGAGGGCTTGGATGTGCGCGTGGCTGGCGCCGATACCGGCACGCCGTGGGCGCCGCACCCTGGCAACCGCACCGACTACCAGCAGGCGCGCGCACTGCGGCCGCTGGCGCGGCGCGTTTTCGTTGCTCTGCAACTGCGCCCGGCTGGCATCACAACCTGGAAGGGCTGGGCGCTGGTGTCAGGCATTTCAGAGGCCGATCTGCGCGCTGGATGCCAGATGCTTGAGGAGCGCGGCATGGCGGTGCGACATGACAAATGAACGGTTCGCCATGATCCCGCTGGCCGCGCTACAGGCTGACATCGGCGCTAGTGCACTGAGGCTCTACATGGCACTGCGGGCACGCTACCGGCCGGGGCGCGCTACTTGGCAGGCTGACGAATCAATCGGCCGTGAGCTTGGGATCACAGCGCGCGCTTACCGGCAACAGCTTAGGGAGGTTACGCGCGCCGGGCTGGTGCGCGTGAACCCTGACCTGGTTGACGGGCGCCGTAACAACTACGTGTTCCCGCAGGCAAGGCAGACCGTCAAGGTGCCTGCCGCGGTGATCGAATCAGGAATCTCGGGGAACGCACTCAGGGTCTACGCAATCACCCGCAGGTACTCACCGGAGGCGGGCGTACCGCTCATTGAGAAGCTGGCCGAGGAATACCCGATCTCAGAGCGGTCGCTGACCTATGGACTGAATGAACTTACGGCCGCCGGATTCATCGTCGTCACGAAGCGCAGGCTGAGCCGCTGGCGGCGGCGCAACGTGTACGAGTTTCCGGTCGTGCTCAACACGCAAAAAAACGTATCTATCCCCGATGCGGTTGTGCACGATACTGCGCACCTTGAGGGCGGAAATTTGCGTGCCTTGGATACCGAATTTTGCGGACCGAATAGAAGGAGTGTTAGAGACCGTTTGTCAGAGAACGTTTCGTTAGAGACCGTTGCCGCTGAAAGGTCACCGGCCGCTGTGGTCAAGGCTGAAATTTTTTCCGTGGACAAACAAAAGCAAAACGACCTGGCGGAACTGAAGCAGGGCTGGCCGGGTTCGCTGAGGAACGGCGCCGCTATCGAGGTGGCGTACGCGGAGGCGCTGAAAGGCACATCGCACCGAGTGATTCTTTGGGCGGCAACGATCTACAGGCGCGAAGTCATGGCAAGCGGGACAACCAAGGTTTTCAACCTTGAGAACTGGCTTGCGAAGAAGTCGTGGCACGAGTACGTCGGCAGGGGGTACAGAATCCCGGACCCGCCAATGTCGGCCGAGCGGCGGCGCGAGTGGGAGGCGCGGTGGTACGCCGACGACCCAGAAATGCTGAAAGTGATCCAGGGCGGCTAGCGGTGGAGTACAGCAAGGCTGAGCTGATGCACCAGATCGAGGTTTACCGGGGCAAGGCACTGGCTGAGCACGAGTTGGCACTTGCGTGGCGGAACCGGGCACTAAAGGCGGAGGCCGCGCTGATCGAGGCCACACAAAACGATAGGGGCACGGAATGAAAACGCAGCACATCATCGAGGACCTGGTGGCACTGATCCGCCTTGCCAAAGGCGGCGACGCAGTCGTTGACCCGGTGGCCTGGGCGGCGCACCTGCCGCAGAACCTGCCCGATGCGCTCACCTACGTCCAGGTAGCGTGCGCCCTCGTTGAATTGCTCATCAGCGGGCCACAGCAGGACGAGATTCTGGCCGAGATGGTTACGCTTGCGGCCGCAATCGACTACCGGTAATGCGCTCCTACTGGTTGTACCTGTGGTTGTACTGGGCAACAGCTACGGGCACGCCGCAACAGGCACCACAGAACTCCGGCACGTATGTGCCAACAAGCACCACCACCACCACAACCACCACACCAGAGGGGACACCATGAGCATGGAGATACACGAGGCGCAACGCAGGGTCTTGGCAATGACGCGCGCGCTCGCAGACATCGACACCAAACAGGTCGAAGCGACGCAATCTTGGCAGTCGCTACAGCCAGCCACCGAAGACGAAGCCAGGGAGATGCTGTCCGCCGCAACCACCCTGCTCCTCCAGGTGCTAAGTGATGGGCGCATGGGCGGGCGTGAGGCAGAGCTGGCACGGCTTACACGGCTCAGCATCGCCTACGAGCAACTACAACGGTGACAGCCCCGACAGTGGCAACGACACGGCACCCAGCTATGACCACACCGAGTCGGGGCGCGGCAACGCGGGACATGGGCAGACAGCAGGGAGACAGCGGCAACACACCGCCGGGGGAGTGCCGGTTTTTCTGGCAGGCATGGCGGCAATCACCGCGGCGTGGACCACAATCTTTTTGGGACGACGACCGTAGAAAAAACGGATTTATTAGGGAGGAGCAGGGTAAATGGGCGAGAAGCCGCCGAGAGGCGCGATTGAGAAGCGCACCCGCAAAATGATCAAGGCAATGCGCCTGGCTGGCACCGAGGAGCAGAAAATGCTTGTCGAGCAAGCTATTGCCGGGGCGAAGATCATGGATGAAGCAATGATCGGCGACCGCAAGCGTTACATCGTGTCGACGGGGCACCGCCTGCAACGCGAGGCCCTGGCTGGTTTGCGGGCGTCCCTGCCGCCCGCGCCGCCGCCTGCTCCGCCTGTGGCTGTTGACGATCCGCGGGACGACCTTACGCTGTGGCTTGCCGCGGTGCACCGGCCGACTGTGCTGTGCCAGCTTGCGTTCCCTGTGGTCGTATCGGGCGAGTGTGTGGCTTGCGACGCGGCCGTGCTGGCAAGGGCGGTTTACGCAGGGCGGCACCCTGGCACGCCGAGGCACGAGTACGGCTGGTCCAGGGCTGATTGCGGTTGCCAGAAGTGCGTCGCGGAAGAAGCGGCCGCCGCGGGCGACCCGTAAACGGCTGTCGCCTATTGGTATAATCGGAGAAGCGCCGTATAGAGACCGACTTGCCGAATAAGCATCGCCTATGCCGCCGAGATTTTCCCGGAGCATGACTCCGCTGAACAGGCGAAACCATTCAGCGTTGAGCACCTACCGGCAATCCCAACCCACTTAGCCACCACGGCCCGTAAACGTCCCGTCTGGCTCCCCTGTTTAGGAAAGAGATTTCTGATGTCAACTTTTGCAACCCAGCTCCTCGAATCCCGCCGCCGCCTTGCTGAGCAGGCGCGCGCACTGCTGGACACCGCCGAGCGCGAAAACCGGAGCCTGACCGGCGAGGAAGAGCGCCAGTTCGACCGGCTCGGGGCGGACATGGACGGCCTGAAAGGCCAGATTGACCGCGTTACCAAGATGGAAGCCGACGAGCGCTCGCTCTCCGATTCCATGCCGTCCGGGGGTGAGCACCGCGAGGAGTCGGGCGACGCCCTGATTGCCCAGTTCCGGGCAGTCGCGGCCGGTGAGCGCAAGGGCTTTGACCTGCCTGTTACCCGAGCCGATAACCGCGCCCTTACTGAGCACCGGGCACTGTCCAAGGGCACTGTCGGTGCTGGCGGCGCTACCGTCCCTACGTCCATGGTTGGGCAGATTTACGAGCACATCATCGAGTCCTCGGTACTTATCCGGGCCGGTGCAACGATTTTCGTTACCAACTCTGGCGAAACCGTCGACGTTCCTGTGACGACTACGCACTCCACGGCCGCGCTCGTCGCTGAATCGGGCACCATTGCCTCATCCGATCCGGTATTTGCGAAGCGTTCCCTTGGGGCGTACAAGTACGGGCTCATGGTTTACGTGCCGACCGAACTTTTGCAGGACACGGGCGTCGACCTGACCGGCTACCTTGCACGGCAGGCCGGGCGTGCCGTTGGCAACGCTCTGGGCGCACATCTGATCTCGGGTACGGGCACGGGCCAGCCTACGGGCATCCTCACTTCGACGTCGCTGGGCGTCACCACTGGCACTGGCGTTGTGGGCGTACCGAGCGCTGACAACCTCATGGATCTGCTGTACGCGGTTGCACCGGGCTACCGGAACTCGCCTGAGGCTGCGTGGCTTGTCAAGGATTCCACGTTGGGCGCGATCCGGAAGCTCAAGGACACTACCGGGCGCTACCTGTGGGAACCGTCCATGCAGGTAGGACAGCCGGATATGTTGCTCGGGCACCCGCTCTATGCGGACCCCAACATGCCTGCAACCGGGCTGAACGCGAAGTCTGTTGTGTTCGGCGACCTCTCGGGGTACTGGACCCGCATCGTGTCCGGTGTGCGGTTCGAGCGCAGTGACGATTTCAAGTTCGACACCGATGTCGTTTCGTTCCGTTGCCTCATCCGTGGCGACGGCCTGCTGGTGGACCAGTCCGGCGCTGTCAAGCACCTTGTGGGCGCCGCATCCTGACCACGTAGGGCCAAAGGAAAGGTAGGCACCACATGGAGCTTGAAACACGGAACCTGCCGGGGAGAGTTGAACTGCGCTCCGGCGGGACCGGTATCGGCCTGCTCGTCGGTTATGCCAGCGTGTTCGGCAAACGGTCGCAGAACTTGGGCGGCTTTGTTGAGGTTGTCGACAGCAAGGCGTTTAGCAAGTCCCTGGGCGACAAGGCGCCTGTCGTTGCACGGTTCAACCACAACGACGATTACCTGCTGGGCACTACAGAGGCCGCGACCCTGCGGCTGTACGTAGACCGCACCGGCCTGAAGTACGAAGTGGACCTCCCGGACACTGGCGCGGGGCGCGACGTACGGGCACTGGCCGAGCGCGGCGACCTGCGGTACTCCAGCTTCGCGTTCCGCACCGTGTCGGATACGTGGGGCGAGACCGAGGACGGCATGCCCTTGCGTACGCTGACGGCCGTGCACCTGGTTGACGTGAGCCCAGTGGTGAACCCTGCTTACCGCGATACCTCGGTTGGCATGTCAACACCTTTGCGCGGCTTGGCTGAGCACTTCGGGCTTGAGCTTGAGCAGGTGCGCCGGGCTGCCGAGGCAGGCGATTTGCGGGCGCTGTTCCGGAACCCGCCGGCACCGGCACAGAACCCCGCGGCGCGCGAGCAGTTGGCCATGATGCGCCGGAAGCTGGCCCTTTGGGCTGATTAGTTTTGGGCGTGGCGTAAACGTCACCTCCGTCCGGGTTTTTGAGTGACATTTACCGAGCGGAGGAACGATGGCAGGTTTTCCCTCACCTGCCAGCGCCACCCACCCAATAAAGCTGGCCGGGTCGAGGGGTTGCCTCCCTCGTCTCCCCTCCCCGGCCATGCAGTCCAGGCGCCACGCCTGCACTGCCGAGAGAGGCCCCGGCACTTTCCTCCATCAGGTGCCGGGGCCTCTTATGCCTGTGACTGGCGCCGCATCCGGCCGACATTGCAGGAACAGCCCTCCCCGGCACAGACCTGCCACGACCGGCCTGAGGCCCGCTTACAGGCGCGACAGCGGCCGCGAAACACCCGATCTATAGTTATGCTCGTGCACGCTCGCCCGAATCAGCTAGAGAAGGCGAGAATCGGCCTTGTCTGCCCTTGAGTCGCGACGACCCATAAGGTCGGCCACAACCACATTGACCTCGGAATGATAGGGGCGACAAGGTGGCATATCGAAAGTTTGGCTGGGAAATCGCGTACAGACGTTTACCAGCATGCACCTAATTACAGCGGTGTAACCCAGAGCAGTGCATAAATAACCGACACTGCGCCTGCGCCCCAGCGGCGCCCTAGGTTTTCCACAGATTGTTCCGGACGTGCCCGATAGACTTGCAAGGTGGTTCCCCCCAGCCACAAGGAGGCCCCGGCGGACGTGTATACGTCTCCGGGGCATTCCTTGTGTTTAGAGGGCGACTCTCGCCCTGGGAGATTCGCTGTGCTTGCGACGCAGCTATGACCCAACTCCTCTGGCGCCGCCATGCAGAGTGGCCCGCTCATCGGAAGAGCAACAGCTGGACAACTCGGCGGCGACTTCGACTCGACAACGCAACGAGCCCTCCCGATGCTCGGTGCACCGTGAAGGGCTCGCTACTTTTTTCCGTCGAACTTATTTGGTGTAAATCCACCAGGCCAAGATGAGCCCAGCGATGTCTACTGCCGTCTGAGCGACCAAACAAGCATTGGCGAGCCGCTGGTTCGGGACGGGGACGGGCGGGTTGTTCGTTTCGTCGGTGGTCATGGATGACGTCCTTTGAATAAGGTTGCCGACCACCTGCGCGCACCCGGCAACTCTTTGTCTGGACAGGGCGCTGGTCGCACCACTGGACATCAAAATTGCCTCGGGCACCCGTAACGGGTATGTTTTAGGTGTTAGAACACTCCCTAAGATTCCTTTCGGTCCCTTGCAAACGGTGCAGGCGTCGGACATGGATTTACGGACAATTGACCTCGCCTGGTTCTGAATGAGCGTTCAGAGCCAAATAAGGCGGGGTCGATTTGTATCTACCCCAAAGACGGATTCCCCGGCTTCCAGTACAAACCTTAGCTCCAAGAAGTGTGATTCTCCCATCCCCGGGTTACATCCGTGTGGTTCGGACAGGCCAGCCCAAGAGACAATGTGGCCCATATGGTCGAATCGCGGGCGTTTGACGGAGTCTGTCCACAGGCTAATCCACAGGACGGGGGTCCTTACCGCTGGCTGTAAAAATCTTCCCCAGACCTACGTTGAACCCTTGACGCTGGCTCGCGTGCGACGCTGATGGTCAATACCGGCCGCAGCATGGCTGACGTCGACAAGCACAAATATCATCCCGACCATGAATGCAAAGCGACCAGCAATCATCGTAGGTAGGTGCCGTAGATAAACCAGAGCAGGCATAACGCCTCGGAGCGTAGCGTCTAAACCCGACCAAGTCGCCGCGCAGCAGCGGTGCCTCTAATCCGATATGCGGTCCTGGGCACGCTGCAACAAAATGTGCGGCCTGACGGCCAGGATCTCAGCGACCTTGAAGAATGTCGGCATCGGCATGCTGCGGTGGTCCCTGAGGTAGCGGTTTAGTGCTGCACGTCCTACGCCGATGGCATCGGCTAGGTCCTGCTGGTCCATGTCGCGCTCGGTTAGCTCCACTCGGATCTGTCGCGAAAGTGAGGCTTCCAGGCGTTGTGCATATGTTTCCACGCGGATAAACCTAGCGCATCCGTGCTGAGTTGTTTCCCTTTCGGCACTTGAAATCGCGGTTCAGGGTAATTCTTTGGTCGGAGCGATATAGACTCCCGTTCCATGGGACTAAAGGAATGGGCCGCCAAAGCGCCCGTAGCAACGTATGGACTTCTCTCGCTCTATTCGGACAGGGTTAGGAACCTTGACCCTAAGCAGAAGGGCGAGTTTCCATTGGCCGGAGTGACCGTATCTGTGGAATCCGGCGAAGCGCTGTCCCAGCGTGTGACGCTGACGAGGTTCGCGGCTATTGGTTTGTTCGCTCTGGCTGCGAAGAAGAAGTCCGGCGGTGAGTCGTATCTGCTGGTTGAGGGGCCGAATTTTGCGTGGACCGCAGAGGTGAAGCGCGGCGACCAGCCGAAGGCACAGAAGTTTGCCGCTGCCCTCCGCTCGGCCGCCGCCAAGCAAGTAGAGGCGTAGCAACTGCGGGGTACCCCTACCACTTTCCAACTCTTCCCAAGCCCCGGCGGTTGTCCGCCGGGGCTTGTTTGTGTCGAGAAATAACGCAAGTACTGCACGATTGTTGTTCCCGTCGTCTTCGGCGTCCTGCCGCTGACGGTTGTGTTCGCCGTTTTTCCGGGGCTGGCCGCCCTCAGCATGGGGCTGTAACAACGGCAAAAAGGAACAGCAGGGAAACCGCAGGAAGACGAAACGAAGGACCAACCAGAGGGGGAGAACGTGAAACACATCCTTAACCGCATGGCGCTGTTGCTCTGCACCATCAGCCTGGCGCCCGGGCTTGCCGGGACGCATTCGGCCATTGTCCGGAAGCCTGAAAGGCCTGGGGACCCCCGCGAGCGGGGCGATGTGCCCGGCTGGGTGATGATCACCTTGATGTCGGCCGTCCTCGTCGCCGCACTCCTCGCAATCGCCGTCCCTGCCCTGGAAGGACTGTTCAACCAGGCCATGGACAAGGTCGGGCAGTAGCACGTGCACCTGCCCGGCGCCGGCTGGGGCAAAACTGACGAACGGGGTTCGGCGGTGGTGGACTTTGTCCTCGTGGGGGCGCTGCTGACGCTGTTCTTCCTTGCCATCGTCCAGCTCACCCTCGTTCTGCACGTCCGGAACACACTGATCGACGCCGCGGCGTCGGGCGCCAGATACGGCACCCTCGCGGACCGCAGCGCCGTCGACGCCAGGGAGCGGACAGCGCAGTTGATTGGCGTCGCGCTCAACCCTGCGTTCGCCGAGGACGTGACGACGAGCGAAGCCACGTACCAGGGCGTCCGGACCCTGGAAGTCACGGTCCGCGCGCCGCTGCCTGTGGTCGGACTGATCGGTCCCCGCGCAGTTTTGGAGGTGAAGGGGCATGCGGCCATCCAGCCCTGACTCGCCGGCCGGCCCTGCCGCTGGGGACCGTGGGTCCGGGGATGACGCCGCGGCAGCGGATGCCCGCGTCCCCGGCGATGCCCAACGGGGAAGCGCAGTCGTCGAATTCACGTTCCTGTCGCTGCTTCTTATGGTGCCGCTGGTCTACTTCATCATCACGATGGGCCAGCTCCAGGGCGGCTCATTCGCAGTCGTCGGCGCCGCGGACCAGGCCGCGAAGGTCTTCGTGGCCCAGACGGATGCCGCCGCCGGGCGGGCGGCCGCCGAGCAGGCCGTCCTGCTGGCGCTCGCCGACCATGGTCACCCCGCGGCCAATGCCCGCGTCGAAACCAGCTGTGCCCCCGCGGACTGCCTGGCAGCGGGATCGGCTGTGACGGTCACCGTCCATCTGAGCGTGCCGCTGCCGTTCGTCCCGGTCAGCGGCGTGCTCAACCTGAACGCCGGGCAGCTCAGCGCCTCCGCCACCCAACTGGTGGGCCGCTTCCGGTGAGCCGTCCCCGCAGGCAGCGCGCAGGGCGCCCGCGGCAGGGACCGGAACCGGATCAGCCGCCCCGGAGCCAGGGCAACGACGCCGGGCAACTGATGGTGCTGATCATCGGCTTCGTGCTGCTCGCGCTGCTTCTCACGACGGTGGTCGTCGCCGCCTCCAGCGTCTACATCGAGCACAAAAAGCTCCTGTCGCTGGCCGACGGCGCCTCGGTGGCCGCCGCGGACAGCTTCACCCTGGGACAGCTCGAAACGGGCGGCGGCAGCCCGACCGCCAGCCTGACCGGAGCCCGCGTCCGGAGCACCGCCGTCGAGTTCCTGGACCGCAGCAGCGCCTCGGGCCGGTTCAGCGGTCTCGCCGTCGGGCCGGGAACGGGCAGCCCGGACGGTTCCACCGCCGTCGTGGTCCTCAGCGCCGCCGTCCACCCGCCGGTGGTCACCTTTCTGGTCCCCGACGGCATCAGGATCGAGGCGAGTTCGACGGCGCGTTCCCGGCTCACGCGCTAGCTGGCCCGGCGGGCCCCCAGCCGGGCCGCGCACCCCAGTCCGGGCGGCCTGCACGGATAGCGTAGGCTTAAAAAACCATGGCAAACATCGATTTTCCCGCAGAAATCCGCGCCCTGCGCGCCACCTACGCCTCCATCGAGAACGTTTCGAATGTCGAGGCGCTGAAGGAAGACATCGCCGAACTCAGCGAACGTGCCGGCGAACCCAACCTGTGGGATGACCCCGCGGCCGCGCAGGTCATCACCTCGAGGCTCTCGCACCGCCAGTCCGAACTGGCCCGCCTGGATTCCCTCACCTCGCGGATCGACGATCTTGAGGTCCTCGTGGAGCTAGGCGAGGACGAGGACGACGCCGACTCCATGGGCGAGGCCGCCGTCGAGCTCGAATCGATCCGCAAGGCGCTGAAGGACCTCGAGGTGGTCACCCTGCTGTCCGGCGAGTTCGACGAGCGGGAAGCCGTCGTCAGCATCCGCGCCGGCGCCGGCGGTGTGGACGCGGCGGACTTCGCTGAAATGCTGCTCCGGATGTACCTGCGCTGGGCCGAACGCCACGGCTACCCGACCACCATCATGGACACCTCCTACGCCGAAGAGGCCGGGCTGAAGTCCGCCACCTTCGAGGTCAAGGCGCCTTACGCCTACGGCACCCTCAGCGTCGAGGCCGGCACCCACCGTCTGGTCCGGATCAGCCCTTTCGACAACCAGGGCCGCCGCCAGACCTCGTTCGCCGCCGTCGAGGTCATCCCGCTGATCGAATCGACGGACTCCATCGATATCCCGGACAACGAGATCCGCGTCGACGTGTTCCGCTCCTCCGGCCCGGGCGGCCAGTCCGTCAACACGACGGACTCCGCCGTGCGCCTGACGCACATCCCCACCGGCACCGTGGTGTCCATGCAGAACGAGAAGTCCCAGCTGCAGAACCGCGCGGCGGCCCTGCGGGTGCTGCAGTCCCGGCTGCTGCTGCTCAAGAAGGAACAGGAGGACGCCGAGAAGAAGGCGTTCGCCGGTGACGTGAAGGCCTCCTGGGGCGACCAGATGCGCTCCTACGTCCTGAACCCGTACCAGATGGTCAAGGACCTCCGCACCGAGCATGAGGTCGGCAACACTTCGGCCGTGTTCGACGGCGAGATCGACGACTTCATCGACGCCGGCATCCGCTGGCGGACCGACAACCGCAACGCGGACAAGTGACCTGCAGTGACGTAACCGTCACGTAGCCCGCGGGCCGGTACCCGCCGGCGGCAGAGCTGCCCCGGCGCCTGGGGCGTGCCCCTACTGTCTCCTGCGTCACACCGGCCCCTCGCGTCTATTCCTGCGACACGCCTGCGCACTCAGGCCGTTCCGCCGGGGCGCGTGCGTATAGTCGAGAAGCCGGAGCTCTACTTCCCCCACTAGAAAGCCCGCGCGCCGGCAGCAGAACAGGGCAGTCCCCGCCCACGTCCTGCAGGGTACTTAGGGCCATGATCCGTTTCGAAAATGTCACCAAGGTCTATGACCAGACCGCGCGACCTGCGCTGGATTCGATCAACCTTGAGATCGACCGCGGCGAATTCGCCTTCCTGGTCGGGGCCTCCGGTTCCGGCAAGTCCACCTTCCTGCGCCTTGTCCTCAAAGAGGACCGCGCCTCCTCCGGCGCCGTCTACGTGGCCGGCCAGAACGTCGCGAACATCTCCAGCTGGCGCGTGCCCCGGCTCCGCCGCGGGATCGGCGTCGTGTTCCAGGATTTCCGCCTGCTGCCGCAGAAGACCGTGTTCGCCAACGTCGCCTTCGCCATGCAGGTCATTGGCAAGAGCCGCAGTGTCATCCGCGACACCGTTCCCGAGGTCCTCAAGACCGTCGGCCTTGAGGGCAAGGAAAACCGCCTTCCGCACGAACTCTCCGGCGGCGAGCAGCAGCGCGTGGCGATCGCCCGCGCCGTCGTCAACCGGCCGGGCATCCTGCTGGCCGATGAGCCCACCGGCAACCTGGACCCCACCACGTCCATGGGCATCATGGGGGTGCTGGACAAGATCAACCAGAACGGCACCACCGTCGTCATGGCCACGCACGACGACGACATCGTCAACGAGATGCGCAAACGCGTCGTCGAACTCCGCCACGGCGTCATCATCCGGGACGAGGCCAAGGCCCTCTACACCGCCATGATTCCGGTCGTGGGACAGTCACGCCGCCTCCGGGATGCCAGCGGGCGGGAACCCGGGCCCGAACCCGAACCCGGGCCCGAACCCGAGCCCGAGCCCGCTGCCGCCAGCGCCACCGGCGCAGACGTCCGCATCGCAGGGGAGGCCCGGCTGTGAGGCTCCAGTTCGTCCTCGCCGAGATCGGCAGCGGTCTGCGCCGCAACGTCTCCATGGTGGTCTCGGTCATCCTGGTGACATTCGTGTCCCTGACCTTTGTCGGCGCCGCCGGCATGCTGCAGCTGCAGATCAACCAGATGAAGGGCTACTGGTACGACAAAGTCCAGGTCGCCATCTTCCTCTGCAGTGACGGTTCGACGGCGGCCGGCTGCGCCACCGGCCCCGCCACTGCGGAACAGCAGGAGAACCTGGGCAAGCTGCTGGAATCACCTGCGGTGGCCCAGTACGTCAACGACTTCCAGTTCGAGTCCAAGGATGACGCGTACAAGCACTTCAAGGAACAGTTCTCCAATTCCCCGATTGTCGACTCGGTGACGCCCGACCAGCTTCCGGCCTCCTTCCGGATAAACATGAAGGACCCGGAGAAGTACCAGATCATCAGCGAGACGTTCTCCTCCCAGGCCGGCGTCGAAACCGTGATCGACCAGCGCCAGCTCCTGGAACGGCTCTTCTCGGTCATGAACGCCGCGTCGCTCGTGGCCGTCAGTGTCGCCGGCGTGATGATCGTCTGTGCCATCCTGCTGATCGCCACCACGATCCGGCTTTCGGCCTTCAGCCGGCGGCGGGAGACCGGGATCATGCGCCTGGTCGGGGCGTCGAAGATGGTGATTCAGCTGCCGTTCATCCTTGAAGGCGTGATTGCCGCCGTGATCGGCGCGGCGCTGGCCTCAGCAACGCTGTGGGCCGTGGCGCACTTCTTCCTGGGCGGCTACCTGTCCCGGCAGTATCCGGACACCGCCTTCATCTCCGCAGCGCAGACTCTGATCCTGGCGCCGGCGCTGATTGGCCTCGGCGTCCTGCTGGCAGGAGTATCATCGCTCCTGACCCTCCGGCGATACCTGAGGGTTTAGCGTGCAAAACGAAAAGGGAAAACCCATGACACGGATGCACCGCCCCGCCCCGCAGCCGGTTCCGGCCCGGCTCCCGGCGGCCGGCCGCCGCAACCGCGTCGTCGGCGCCGCGCTGGCGCTCGTCCTGGCAGCAAGCCTGGGCGCACCGACCCCGGTGGCGTTCGCCGGCACCCTCGAGGACCAGCAGGCCGCTCTCCGCGAGGAAGCGGCCCGGGTCCAGCACTCCCTCGAATTCGTGGATTCCAAGATCGCGCAGGCCGCCGGGGACCTCGTTCTGTACCAGGGCCAGCTGCCCGGCGCGCAGCAGGCTCTGCTGGAGGCCCAGGGCCGCGTGGCCAGTGCCGTCAAGGAGGCCGAGGCCCTCGCCGCGCGCGTGGACCTGGCGCAGCAGAACAAGGCCAAGATCACCCAGCAGCTCGAGGCGGACAAACAGAAAATCGCCGACACCAAGAAGTTGATCGGGCAGATCGCCACCCAGGCCTACAAGTCCGGCGGTGTGCCTTCGAACCTTTCACTGTTCTTCGGCTCGAACAACAGCGGCAGCCTCACGGACACCATGGACCTGGCCGACCAGGCCATGCGCAGCCAGAACTCCGCAATGGACAAGCTCTCCCAGCAGAACGCCACCAACGTCAACTCCCAGGCCAGGCTCGAAGCGGTGGAAGCCGAAATCACGGACCTCAAGGCCAAGGCCGACGCCGCACTGGCCCGGGAACAGGCCGCCCGTGATGAAGCCGAGGCCAAAAAGGCCCAGGTGGACAAGCTCATCGCAGACACCGCCCGGCTCGATGCAGAACTCCAGGCCGCCAAGCCCGGCATCCAGACCCAACTCGCCCAGGTCAAGTCCCAGCAGGACGCCGTCGCGGCCGACATCGCTGAACGAGACCGCAAGCTGCGCGAGGCCTGGGAAGCCGAACAGCGCCGCATCGCCGAGGCCGCCTCGGCAGCTGCCGCGGCGGCCGCCCGGGCCCAGGGCCAGACCAAGGCCCCGGCGCCGTACGTCCCCGCCCCGGCCGGAAACCCGTCAGCGTTCGGATTGAGGCACCCCTTCAACGGCGTACGGATCAGTTCCGGCTTCGGCTGGCGCGCCACTCCGCCGGGCACCACCGACTTCTACGGCCAGGGCGGTTACATGCACACCGGCATCGACTTTGCCGCGGCCTGCGGCACACCGGTCTACGCCGCGGCGGCAGGCAGCGTGTTCTCAGCCGGATGGGCCAACGACGGCGGCGGCAACAACGTAAAAATCTCCCACGGCGTCGTCCAGGGAAACTCGCTGACCACCATCTACTACCACAACGTCAGCGTCACGGTTTCCCCTGGACAGCAGGTCAGCCAGGGGCAGCTGATCGCCTATTCGGGAACCACCGGCAACTCCACCGGTTGCCACTCACACTTCGAAACCTGGCTCAACGGCTCGGCCGTGGACCCCATGAGACTGCTCTGATCCGCCCGGAGCGGAAGCCCGCGGCCAGGACACAGCTCTGCCGTAAACTGGAAAAAGCCCGCGCCGCACCGGCAGCGGGCCCACCCATCGATCCAAGGAGTTCTACCGTGCCGAAAGAAAGTGGCCGCAAGGTAGTGGCCACCAACCGCAAGGCCCGGCACGACTACACCATCCTCGATACCTACGAGGCCGGGATCGCGCTCATGGGCACCGAGGTGAAGTCCCTCCGTGAGGGCCATGCATCCATGGTCGACGGGTTCTGCACCTTCTACAACGACGAGCTGTGGATGGAGGGCATCCACATCCCCGAGTACCACCAGGGTAGCTGGACCAACCACGCCGCCCGCCGCCGTCGGAAGCTGCTGCTGCACCGCGACGAGCTCACCAAGATCTCGCACAAGATCCGCGAATCAGGCTTCACGATCGTCCCCCTCCAGCTGTACTTTGTGGACGGCCGGGCCAAGGTGGAGATCGGCGTCGCCCGCGGCAAGAAGGAGTACGACAAGCGCCAGACCCTGCGCGAGCAGCAGGACAAGCGGGAGGCGCTGCGCGTCATGCGCGAGCGGAACCGGCGGTAGGGACCGGCGCCCGAAACCCGCGGGAATGATTTTGCGGGAACGTGCGTTATGCTGGATAGTCCGGGAAGGAACGGCGCGGAAACCGCAGCAGCGGTGGAGTGCCGGACCCGAACGGTTTGATAACAAAATACGGGGATGATCGGTTTCGACGATGTTAGTCGCGACAGGTGAAGCGGGCCGAGGATGCAGAATTATCTCGTAAACGCTGTCTGCAAACCAATAAGTGCCGAATCAAAACGCACTGACTTCGCTCTCGCTGCCTAAGCAGTAAGACAGTCCGTCAGCCCGAGGTTGCTATTGCCCCGGATCCTGGCGTCATTTAGATAGCCACTGCTGTTTACCCCCGTCATCGGGGTGAACGGGACTCTTTGATGACTGGGCCCGGATCAGCCAGCTGTTTGCAGCATGGCTGGGGCCGAGAAAATCCGACGCAAACTGCGCCCGGAGAAGCCCTGACAACACGACATCGGACGGGGGTTCAATTCCCCCCATCTCCACCATCGGAGCCCCGGAGACGGCGCTCCACCCCGTAAAGTTCCACATAAAAGGCCGGAAGCGTCAGCTTCCGGCCTTTTGTTGTGCCCGTTTGTTGGCGCAAGCAACCGCCCGGCTGGCGGGCCCGCTCAGCGCTTCTTGATATGGGCGACCGGGTCCGCGTGCGTTTCCGCGACGTTCTTTGACTTCTTCTCGGCCCGTTTTTCCTTGATGGTTTTCACCGGTTTCTTGGCCATGCTCCGGTGCGGCGTTTTGTCAGGCATGTGGGCGCTCCCTCACAGCATGGGGCCGGGATGGCCCCGTGATATTACGTTACGCCTCGGGTACCGCAACGTCCACGATGCCGACGAAGCGGCTCCCCACGCCCTCGTACTCGCTGCGGACCAGCCCGGCGGCCACTCCGGGGATTTCGTACGGCGCGTGGTCGGCGCAGCACACGTACGTGAACTCCGGCCACCACTTCTTCGGCCGGGCCGCTTCGGAGAACCCACAGACCGCGCACGTCAGCTGGACCCAGATGGGGCGCTTGCCGGTGCGGTTGGCCTTGGACTGCACCAGCCAGGCCGGCGGGTTGTCCAGGAGGTCGCTGAGCTCGGCGTCGCTCAACCGGGAAGGGATACCGTGACGGTGGGCCATTTCCAGCGGAATATCGAGGATCTGGGCTGCAACACGACGGGTAACCATCCTTCAACGATACGGGATCGGACGGCCCCGGAACCGCCGTCAGGGCACCGGAGTAAGGCTCGTCACAGACCCGTGACGGCCAGGCCAAGCGCCGCCGCCCCCAGCCCGGCGACCAGGTTCGCGGCAACGTTGAGCGCGGCGGCGCGGTAGCGCGTCTCGCCCACCAGCCGCACCGTGGCCGTGGTCCAGGAACTGAAGGTGGTGAGAGCGCCGGCGAGCCCGGCCGAGAGGGCGGACTGCCACTCGGCCCCCAGCCCCAGCTGGCCCGTGATCCCCAGGGCGGCGCCGAGAATGAACGAGCCCGCCGCGTTGACGGTGAGGGTCGCCCAGGGCCAGTGCGGATGGCGGCCCGGGTGGTGCGCAAACCAGGAGTCGACGGCGAAACGCAGCAAGGCGCCCGCGACGCCGAAGACTCCCACCAGCACAGCGGCGATCATGCGGCTCCGCCGCTCAGATCGGCCAGGGACTTACCGGTTTTCCAGCCGGCGGCCGCGGCACCGAGGCCCAGGACGAGCGAGAGGCCCAGGTAAGCCAGCCAGCTGGCATGGAAGCCGCCACGGAACTGCTGGTCGATGGCGAACACCACGGCCGAAAAGGTGGTGAAGGAACCCAGCAGTCCGGGGCCAAGCCCGGCCCGCAGCCAGAAGGCGGTCTTCGGCCGCGCGATCCAGACCGTGGTGAGGGCCGCCAGGACAAAGCTGCCGACGACGTTGATCACCAGGGTGGTCCAGGGGATCGCGCCGGCGGCCTCGGGGAACACCAGCCCGGCACCGTAGCGCAGTTCCGTTCCGATCAGGCCGCCGATGGCGACGGCCGCCCACGCACGCCAGCCCGGCAGTCCAGGCCGCGCCGCGGCAACCGCCGCGGCAGGAAACTTCGCTGCACGCCTCATGCCGCCGCCCCGGTCAGTGCCACCCGCATTCAGGGCCGCTTGAGGCTGCAACCGGGATGGCCGGACTCGCTGTGGACCCAGAGGGCGGAGGCGACTTCCTCGGCGAGGTCGAACTCGTGCCGGGCGGCACCGGATCCAATGCGCACAACCAGGGCGCCACCGAACGGCTTACGGCCCAGGACCTCGACCTCTGCGTCCAGGTCGATCTCCTCCGCGGAAAGGTACCGCAGCAACTCGGGGTTCTCGTCGCTGATCCGCGTGATCCGGCCCGTGTGCCCGTCGTCGAGTTCGCTCATCCGGTGGGCCGGGGGCACCACTACGGAACCGTCCGCGGCCGGGATCGGATCGCCATGCGGGTCCCGCACCGGGTCCCCGAGCTTGGCTGCCATCCGTCCGATGAACGTCTCGGAGACGGCGTGTTCCAGGAGCTCGGCCTCGTCATGGACCTCGTCCCAGCGGTAGCCGAGCTCCCGGACCAGGAACGTTTCAATGAGCCGGTGCCGCCGGACCATGGACAACGCCAGCCGGACGCCGTCGGCCGTCAGCGTGACGGCACTGTAGGGCTGGTGGTCCACGAGGCCCTGGTCCTTGAGCTTACGGACCATTTCTGAGACCGAGGAGTTGGCCACGCCGAGCCGTTGGGCCAGCTGCGTGGAGGTGATGGGTTTGTCCTGCCACTCCGTAAAGGAGTAGATGACCTTGACGTAGTCCTCGATCGAGGAGGAGGGCAGGCTGGTTTTCACGGTTTCCAGCCTACCGTCAGGCGGTGCCGGAGAACGTCAGCCACAGCAGGACGAGGTTGAGCGCCACGACCAGGATCACGCTGATGACCGCCGCAACCCGCAGTGCCATCCCGTCGGCGAAGCGGCCCATCAGGGCCTTGTTGCTGGTCAGGAGAACCAGCGGGACCAGCACGAAGGGGATGCCGAAGCTCAGGACGACCTGGCTGAGGACAAGGCCCCAGGTGGGATCGAAGCCGATGCTCAACAGCACCACGGCCGGGATCAGGGTGACCGCACGGCGGATCATCAGCGGGATCCGGATCTTGAGCAGCCCCTGCATGATGGATCCGCCGGCATAGCAGCCCACGGACGTTGAGGCCAGGCCGGAGGCGAGCAGTCCGATGGCGAAGATGACGCCGATGACCGGGCCCAGATTGGCGGTGATCGCGGCATGGGCGCCTTCGATGGTGTCCGTTCCCCCGGCGCCGCCCAGGGTCGATGCGGCCAGCAGCAGCATGCCGATGTTCACGATGCCGGCGACCGCAAGGGCCGCCACGACGTCCCAGCGGGTTGCCTTGACGAGGCGGGCGAGGGCCTTCGGGGAGATGTAAAGATTTGGGTCCGGACGGTGCCTGTCCCTGGACAGGGCCGAGTGGACGTAGATGGCGTGCGGCATCACCGTGGCGCCGAGCATGCTGGCGGCCAGCAGCACGGTGTCCGGACCCTGGAACCCCGGAATCAGTCCTGCGGCGACGCCCGCAGGGTCGGGCGGACTGATGAAGAGGCCGGCCAGGAATCCGATCGTGATGATGCCGAGCAGGAACATGATGATGAACTCGAAGGGCCGCTGGTTGTTCCGGGCCTGCACGGCGAGCAGGGCCATGGAGACGCCGCCGACGATCAGGGCGCCGAGGGGCAGGGGCAGCCCAAAGAGCAGGTAGAGCGCGATCGCACCACCCACCACCTCGGCAAGGTCGGTGGCGGCGGCCACGAACTCGGCCTGGACCCAGAACGCACGGCGCCAGAACGGCTTGAGCCGCTCGCCGAGGATCTCGGGAAGGCTTTTCCCGGTGACGATGCCGAGCTTGGCGGACTGGAACTGCACCAGTACAGCCATGAGGTTGGCGGCCACCAGGACCCAGACAAGAAGGTAGCCGTACCGGGCGCCGGCCGTGAGATTCGCCGCAACGTTGCCGGGGTCCACGTAGGCGATCGCGGCGACGAACGCCGGGCCCAGCAGGCCAATCATGGCACGGCCGCCCGGTTTTCCCCGGGCGGGTGCTTCCGGCGCCGTAGAGTCGTGTCCTGTTACTTCCAGCACGGCGGGCTCCCTGGGTAGGTGCGTCGACGGCGACGCGGCAGTTGGCGCCGGCACCGGAGTTTGCAAACGCCTACAAATAATTATTAGGCAGACCGAAATTACTATAGGGCAGGGTGCCTGCCCGGGGCAATGCCGACAGTCATGAAGTGCCGCCCCGCCGGAGTCAGGCCAGGACGGCCCGCCAGCTCTGTGTCAGATAGGGGAGCGGGATGACGTCTTCGGGGTGGTGGCCGAGGTGCTCGTGCAGGTACCAGCCGAGGTTGCCCAGGACCTTGGCCCGGATCGTCCCGCTGGCCGCCAGGTAGTAGCTGCGGGACTTCGTCAGCTCCAGAATGTCAGCGGTGCGCACAGGATCCTCCCAGCGGGTGAGGTGGCTCTGAAGCCCCGTGAATTCCGGCCCAAGCGGCGGTGTGAAATCCGGCTTGTGGACATCGCCGGCATGCATGATGCGCGAGAGCCGGTGGACCCACGGAACGGACGTGTCCAGCTGGTTCCAGATCAGCCCCAGCACGCCGTGGGGGCGGAGGATCCGGGCGGTCTCCGTGCTTGCCAGGAGCGGATCGCACCAGTGCCAGGCCTGGGCGACGGTCACGACGTCGAACGCCCCGGCGGGCAGGCCGGTGTGCTCGGCGGTACCCTCGACGGCGGTGACGGCCGGGAGCGTCCGGCGCAACTGGTCCAGCATGTCGGCGGAAGGGTCCACCGCCACCGTGTGCAGACCGCGCGCGAGAAGCAGTGCCGTGAACTTCCCGGTGCCGGCGCCGAGGTCCGCGGCGTCCTTCGCGCCCGGCGGGATCAGCCAGTGCGCCGAATCGGCGGGGTACCCGGGGCGGACGCGCTCGTAGTGTTCCCCGCCGTCCTGGAAACTCTGGCCCAGCTCCTGGCGGCGTTCCTCATGCAGTTTGGGTCCACCGCGTGCCACGTGCGATCTCCTTGGGCAGGTCCGGATGGGTACCTTTCGAATTTACCGCACCCGGCAGCGCCGGGGATTCCCCGCCGGGACCCCCGTGGTGCTCTCAGTCCTGGCTGCAGGGGGCCGCGCCGGCGGTGCCGGGCGTGTTGGGGGCCCAGTGCGGGTAGCTGCGGGTGTCGTTGGACGGCACCCAGCGCCCGGCATCAACGACGTAGTCCCAGCCGAGGCCGGCCCGGCGCAGCTCCTGGAGGGCGGCGAGCAGCCGCTGGGCGTCCTCCAGCCGGGAACCCACGCCGAAACTGGCACGCAGCGAGCCCGAGGGAAGCCCGAGCCGCCGCAGCAGGGGGTGCGCGCAGAAGCGGCCGTCCCGCAGCCCGATGCCGTGTTCGGCTGACAGGTAGGCCGCCACGAGGCCCGCGTCGTAGCCTTCCACCGAGAAATTGACGACGCCGATCGTGCCGGTACCCGCGGTGGTGCCGGGCCCGGTGCCTGCCGGAGAGTCGAAGGACGCACTGTCCGAGAAGATCTGGTGCACCGTCACGCCGTCGATCCGGGCGAGGCCCTCGATGAGGAAGGAGCGGATCGCGTTCTCGTGCGCGTGCCACTGGTCCACGTCCAGGCCGGCGATCACCTGGGTGGCCCGGGCCAGGGTGGCGGCGCCGAGGACGTTGGGGGAACCGCCTTCATGCCGGGCGGGGCCGGTGGTCCAGCTGACACTGTCAATCCGGGCGTCCTGCACGGCTCCGCCGCCGGCCAGGTGCGGGGTACCGGCGTCGAGCCAGTCGGGACGGCCGATCAGGACCCCGGCGCCGAACGGTGCGTAGAGCTTGTGCCCGGAGAAGGCGAGGTAGTCGACGTCGTCCGCGGCGATGTCGATCCGCCGGTGCGGCGCCAGCTGGGCGGCGTCGACGACGATCCTGGCGCCGTAGTCGTGGGCCAGGGCAGCCAGGGCCCGGATCGGCAGGATCTCACCGGTGACGTTGGAGGCGCCGGTCACGGCGAGCAGGCTGACGCCGCCGGGCGCGAGCTCCGCGCGGAGCAGTTCCAGGGTGGCCGCGAGCGTGGCGGCGGCGATGACGCTGCGGTGCGGGACGCGCTGCCACGGCAGCAGGTTGGCATGGTGCTCGATGTCGAGGTACAGCACCTCGCCGGTGTGCCCGCCGCCGGCGGCGGGCAGGCAGCCGGCCAGCAGGTTCAGCGAATCGGTGGTGTTCCGGGTGAAGATCACCGCATCGTCTGGCCGGCCGCCCACGAACTCCCGGACGATGGTGCGGGCGTTCTCATAGACCGAGGTGCTGATCTGCGAGGCGTAGCCGGCGCCGCGGTGGACGCTGGCGTAGAACGGCAGGATCTCATTGAGGTAGGCCGAGACCACGGACAGGGCAGGGGCCGAGGCGCCGTAGTCCAGGTTGGCGTAGCGGACGTGTCCGCCCTGGATCAGTGGTGCCTGGATCTCGGCGCCGGTCACTGCGGCCAGCGGCCGGCGGGCCACGGTGAACCGCGGGTCGGGACGGGCCTGGCTGGAGCCGGTCCGGATTTCAGGGCTGGCGGGAATGGTGGCAGTCGTCATGGGACCTCGCTCGAATAGGACCCCACACGCCGGGGATCCGCGCTTGCCGGGTCCGTTCCGGACCGGCCAGGTCGTCACCCGGGGCACCCCGCCGCGAATGGAGGGTTGCCGGCCAGCAAACCGGGGTTTCGCGCTGGCACTCGTGACCTGCTTCGAGCGTAGGTCATGCCTGCTGCCGCCCAAAAGGCGGGGCAGGAATGTGAAGTGCTTTGTTACGGGACACGGTCCGGGGACTGCGGAACGCCCCGGAGGTGCCTAGAGCAGGTCGTCCAGGTCCGGGTTGAGGCGCTTGAGGACCTCCGAATGCAGGATGGAGTTGGTGGCCAGGGCGTTGCCGCCGAACGGGCCGTCTTCGCCTTCGAGGGAGGTGAAGCGTCCCCCGGCCTCGGTGATGATCGGGACCAGCGCGGCCATGTCGTAGAGGTTCAGTTCGGGCTCGCAGGCGATGTCGACAGCACCTTCGGCCACGAGGCAGTAGGACCAGAAATCGCCGTACGCGCGGGTGCGCCAGACCTTCTCGGTGAGGTCCAGGAACTCGTCGAGGTTGCCGCGCTGCTTCCAGCCGCCCAGGCTGGAATACGACAGGGAGGCGTCCGAGAGCTTGGAGACGTTGGAGACTTTCAGCCGGGTGGCGGCCGCCAGCGAACGGCCCATGTATGCCCCGGCGCCCTTGGCGGCCCACCAGCGCTTGCCCAGCGCCGGCGCGCTCACGACGCCGACAACCGGCTCACCCTCGTCGACGAGGGCAATCAGCGTGGCCCAGACCGGGACGCCGCGGACGAAATTCTTGGTCCCGTCGATCGGGTCGATGATCCAGCGGCGGGAGCCATGGCCGGAACTGCCGAACTCCTCGCCGAGGACGGCGTCGCGCGGACGGGAGCGGGACAGCTGGCCGCGGATGGCCTCCTCGACCGATTTGTCGGCGTCGGTCACCGGCGTCAGGTCCGGCTTCGTCTCAATCCGAAGGTCGAGTGCCTTGAAGCGGCTCATGGTCTGGGAATCTACGGAATCTGCCAGTACATGGGCAAGGCGCAGGTCATCGTTGTAGCTCGAAGCGGGTTGACTCATGGTTCCAAACTACCGCCAAAGCGGGCTGCGGGGCGGGAGGCCACGTGGCTGCGCCGCAGGAGCGGGCCCGGCGCGGGCCGGCTGAGGGCCGGACAGCCCCCCTCCCGGACTAGGAGACGGTGCCCAGTTCCTTGACGTCCTGGGCTTCCATCCGCGGGTCGGTCCCCAGCAGGCGGCGGAGTGAGGTGAGCCGGGCGGGGCCGGACTCACCCGCATGGCCGGCGGCCACCCAGGCGTCCACGCCGCAGTTCACGGCGCTGGAATCGTGCTTGCAGCCCCGCTCGCAGCCGTCGGTGCCGGGCTCAAGATCGGGGAAGGACCGCAGGATCCGGTCGGGGTCCACATGGGCCAGGCCGAAGGATCGGATGCCGGGGGTGTCGATGATCCAGCTTCCCGGCGGCGCATCATTGACCTTGAGGGCCAGCGCGGAGGAGGAGGTGTGGCGGCCGCGCCCGGTCACGGCGTTGACGCCGCCGGTGGCGCGCTCGGCGCCGGTCAGGGCGTTGACCATGGTGGACTTGCCGACGCCGGAGTGGCCCAGCATGACGGTGACCTTCCCGTCGAGGTGGGCGCGCAGCTGGGAGACTGCGTCCTTGTCCAGACGGGCCGAGAGCCCGTCATCCGAGCGGGCATCGATGCCGGACGCGGCGGAGTCCGCCGTCCTGGAGATGATCACCGGGAAGGCAAGGTGCTGGTAGTTGGAGAGGAGTTCCGCGGGATCCTTGACGTCGGCCTTGGTGACGAGCAGCAACGGTTCGATTCCGGCGTCGTACGCGGCCACGAGGGCGCGGTCGATGAACCCGGTCCGGGGCTCCGGATTGGCGGCCGCCACCACGATCACCAGCGTGTCGGCATTGGCGACGACGGCGCGCTCGATCGGGTCGGTGTCGTCGGCGCTGCGCCGCAGCAGCGTCCTGCGGTCCTGGATCTTGACCAGCCGTGCCAGGGTGTCCGGTTCGCCGCTGACGTCCCCGACGAGGGAGACGAAGTCGCCGGCGACGACGGGGTTGCGGCGCAGTTCCCGGGCCCGGGCGGCGATGATCTTGCGTTCTTCCGGGGTGCCCTCGGCGACGACGGCGGTGTAGCGTCCGCGGTCAACGGTGATGATCCGCCCCGTGACGGCGTCGTCGTAGGCGGGCCGGTCCTTGGTGCGGGGGCGCGTGCCCTTCTTGTTGGGGCGGATCCGGACGTCGGATTCGTCCCAGGAGTCAGTGCTGCGTGCCACGGGCGGTGTCCTTCTCTGCCGGGGCCGGGCCTGCGGCGGAGACCTCTGCGGGGGCTGCGCTGCCGGCGGTGCCCTGGGCGAGCATGGACTCCCACAGCTGCGGGAAGCCGGGCATGGTCTTGGCGGTGGTCGCAATGTCCTCGACCTCGATGCCGGGAACGGCCAGGCCCAGAACGGCGCCGGCCGTGGCCATGCGGTGGTCGGCGTAGCTGTGGACAACACCGCCGTGCAGCGGTGCGGGCCGGATGATGAGGCCGTCGGAGGTTTCCTCGGCGTCGCCGCCCAGTCGGTTGATCTCGGCGACGAGAGCGGCCAGCCGGTCTGTTTCGTGACCGCGGAGGTGGGCGATGCCGCTCAGCTGCGAGGGGCCGCTGGCCAGGGCGCAGAGCGCGGCCACCGTGGGGGCGAGTTCGCTGGTCTTGTCGAAGTCCGCGCCCTTGATTTCCGGGCCGCCGGTGACGGTCAGGGTGCCGTCTGTGAGCGTCACCGATGCCCCCATCGTGGTGAGGATGCTGCGCCACAGATCGCCGACCTGCGTCGTCCGGGCCGGCCAGTTGGGGATGCGGATGGTCCCGCGGGTGGCCAGGGCCGCCGCAAGGAAGGGGCCCGCATTGGAGAGGTCCTGTTCGATCCTGAGGTCAAAGGCGCGGATCGGCCCGGGGGAGACGATCCAGTGGTTCGGTCGGGAATCGTCCACGGACACCCCGGCTCCGCGGAGCACGGCGACGGTCATGTTGATGTGGTCCAGACTGGGGACGGGCTTCCCGGCGAGGTCCCTGCTCCGGTGCTCGAGGTGCAGTCCCTCCGTGAAGCGGGCTCCGGTCAGGAGCAGCGCGGACACGAACTGCGAGGAAGCGCTGGCGTCGATGACGAGGTGGCCGCCCCGCACTTCGCCGGTGCCGTCGACGGCGAACGGCAGCGCGGAGGCGGGGCCGCCGTCGGGTGCGGTGACGGCGACGCCCAGCCCGGTGAGCGCCTCGATGATCGGCCCCATGGGGCGATTGCGCGCGTGCGGGTCGCCGTCGAACAGTGTCACTCCCCGGCGCAGGGCCGCCACGGGCGGAACGAACCGCATGACCGTCCCGGCCAGTCCGCAGTCGATGCCGGTCCGGGCCCCGGCGGCGTCCGGGCTGATGGGCGTGATGGCCAGGTCGGGACCGAAATCGCCGTCCCCCGGAACTTCCGTGATGGTGGCCCCGAGCTGCCGCAGCGCCTCGATCATGAGCACGGAGTCACGGGAATGCAGCGGGGCACGCAACCGCGAGGGTCCGTCGGCGAGGGCGGCCAGCACCAGGTACCGGTTCGTCAGGGACTTGGATCCCGGAACGGTGACCGTTGCGTCGAGCGGCTGTCCGGCGAACGGCGCCCGCCAGTGCGGCGCGCCTGCGGCCGTCAGGGAGCGGGCAGCTGCGGTGGGGGTGGTGCCTGTCATTGCTGTTTTAGGCTCCGACGGTGTGGTCTACAGCTTTGCGTACGGCTTTGTCGGCTTTCTTCAGCTGCCTGCCGGTGGTCTTCTTGACGTCCGCGGTGAGGTGGCCGGTGGTCTTCTTGACGTCCGCGGCGAGGTGGCCGGTGGACTTCTTCACGTCCGAAGCGAGGTGCTCGGCGCGCCAGGCGAGGCTGGGCCGGCCGTTTGTGTCGACGGCGGCCAGCAGCACCCCGCCGGTCAGTGAGACGTTCTTGAGCAGCTGCTTGCGGCGGGCGTCGCGGCCCTCTTTGGAGGTGATGTCGGCGCTGCGCCATTCAACGTAGCCGTTGAGCGCGGAGATGACGGCCAGGAGGGTGGCTGCGAGGCGTGCCGACTTGCCGAGCGCAAAGAGCACGCCCGCTCCGACCTGGGTGCCGCCGATAACGCGGGCCAGGACCTTTTCGTTGGTCTGGAAGGGCAGGGATTCGGCCGCGCGGCGCAGCAGGGGTGACAGCTGCGTGGCCGTGTCATCCGCGTTCTTAAGCTTGTCCATGCCTGCAAGGACGAAACTGGAGGCGAGCATGGGCCGGGCGAGAAAGCGGACAAACGACATGAATTTCCTCCTGGATGGACGAACCGCGGAATCGATGCGGGATAACCGGTTCTAGTCTTGCACTTTTGCGGAATATTTGCCCGTCGGGCGGGGTTGTGAATGACAGGTCCCGGCCGCCGGTTTGCGGCTGGGCGACGAGCTGACAACGAGCTGATGATGAGCAGGGAGGCAGAGATTTGATGATGGTGAAGGACGCGCAACTGGCGGCGGATCCTGCGGAGTTGTGGACCATGGCCCTGCAGGTTCGACCACGTTCGGCAGTTCCGGGCGCCCGCCGCAAGGTGACAGTAGACTGGGACGCAATGAGCACCATGGATCCGGCCGTTGCGGCCATGCACGAGGGCGCCGCAAGCGGCGCCACGCCCGTGAAGTCACCTGCTGCCGGCCCCGCCGTCGCACTCCCTGAACCTGCCCCTGACGCCGTGCAGGATGCTGCCGCCCGGGAGACGATCGTGGACGGGCAGGCCCTGGACGTGGCGACCGAGACCACGGAAGAACGCCGGGTACGGTTCGAGCGCGACGCCATGCAGTACGTGGACCAGCTGTATTCCGCGGCCATGCGGATGGCCAGGAATCCCGCTGATGCCGAGGACCTGGTCCAGGAGGCGTACACGAAGGCGTTTTCCGCGTTCCACCAGTACAAGCCGGGCACCAACCTGAAGGCCTGGCTGTATCGCATCCTGACGAACACGTACATCAACCTCTACCGCAAGCGCCAACGCGAGCCGCTGCAGTCGAACTCGGACACCATCGAGGACTGGCAGCTCGCCCGTGCCGAGTCCCACACCTCCTCCGGACTCCGGTCGGCGGAAGCGGAGGCGCTGGACCACCTGCCGGACTCGGACGTGAAGCGCGCCCTGCAGGCCATCCCGGAGGAATTCCGGCTGGCGGTCTATTTCGCCGACGTCGAGGGATTCGCGTACAAGGAAATTTCAGAGATCATGAACACCCCGATTGGGACCGTGATGTCCCGCCTGCACCGGGGCAGGAAGATGTTGCGGGACATGCTCGCCGACTACGCCGCCGAGCGGGGATTCAAGGCTGGCGATGCCACTGTGGCGGCCGGAAGCAACAAACAGGAGAACAGGAAATGAGCGACTGCCAGGGACTGGGCGATTGCGACGACGCCCGGATGCAACGCATCTACGAGTATCTGGATGGTGCCCTCACTCACGATGACATCGCCGAGATCAAGGACCACCTGGACGGGTGCCCGGAGTGCTTTGAGCAGTACGACCTCGAATGTGTCATCCGCGTCATGGTGAAGCGTTCCTGCACTGAGGCTGCCCCGGAGAACCTCAAGAACTCGATCCTGGACCGGATTCACTCCAGCAACCCGGTCGAGGCCTGACCCAGCGGGGACATCCCGACGTACCGCCAGCGAAAACGAATGACCCCGGAAACCGTGAGGTTTCCGGGGTCATTTGTTCAAAGCTGTCATTCCAAGCTTTTGCTTAGGCGTTGGGGCGCTTGCCGTGGTTCGCGCCGCCACGCTTACGGTCACGACGTTTACGTGCACGCTTGCTCATAGCTGGCCTCCTTAATTTTTGGTACTCAAAAGAGCTGCCCTCAAGTCTCCCACATCAGGGCACCCGCCGCGAACCGGCGGGGGCGGGAAGCATCCCATAGGGACAACGACAGGGACAATTGCTGCGACAATCACAGGGACAATCGCTGCGACAAGCACAGGGGTCAATCACAGGGACAATCGCTGCGACAAGCACAGGGGTCAATCACAGCGGAGTAATCAGTCCAGGGAATTGCGGATGGAGATCCGTGCCTGGTCCAGCACAGTCCTGACCGTCTCCAGCGTCACGGGAGTGATCGGATGCCGGCCGCCGTGCCGGCGCAGTTCCACGCGGATGTCATCGCGGAAGGCCTGCACCAGCATCTCCGCTTCACGCAGCCGGCTGTCACCCTCCGGCGAGAAGCGCTGGCCCGCCAGCGAGGCGACCGTGGATCCGGCCGCACGGGCCGACGAACGCGCTGCCTCGGCCGTGGCGGCCAGATCGGCCCGGAGCCCCCGCATGTTGGCTTTGATGTCCTGCCGGAGGTTGTCCGCGAGCCGCCGGACCGATGCGGAGATGTCGTTTTCCACGACGGCGAGTTCGTCCCGGCGGCTGTTCAGCTCCACCAGCCCGTCCGGTGTGATGCTGTAGTAGGTCCGGCGTCCCTCGGTGTGGGTCGCCACGAGACCCTCCTCCTCGAGCTTGCCGAGCCGCGGGTAGATGGTTCCGGCGCTGGGGGAGTAGGTGCCGCCGAAGCGTTCGCTGAGCGCCTTGATGAGTTCGTAGCCGTGCCTCGGACCCGGCTCCAGCAGAGCGAGCAGGTACAGGCGCAGCGCCCCGTGGGCGAAGACCGGAGGCATCAGGGTCCCTTTGTGGGATCCGCAGTCGGCTGGCCGTGGAAGATCGACGTCCTGCCCGAGACGGAGTTGGTGCGGACCAGCATGAGCTGGGCGTCGGGCCCGGCAATGGTCTGCACGGTTCCGCTGGGCTGGCTGTATTTCAGGTCATCAATCACGATGGCGCCGCTGGCGGACTTGGCGATAATGTCCACGCCGACGTCGTGCGGGAGGCGGATGGTGACATCACCGGACACGGCATTGGAGCCGAAGTCCTCGGTGAAGCCGAGCAGGTCGAAGCTCAGGTCACCGCTGACGGTGTTGGCGCGGATGTGGCTGAAATCGCCGGAGGCCGTGACCTCGCCGGAGACGCTTTTGGCCGTCAGTACACCGTGGTGGTTGCGGGCGATCACGTCGCCGCTGACGGTGTTGACGGCCAGGTTCCCGGAGGTTCCGTCGGCCAGGACGGAACCGGAAACAGTGTTCAGCCGGGTGCGCCCGCTGGTCCCGGAGACCATGCCGTCGCCACTGACGGTGCCGGCTTCAACCTCGACGCCGGCGGGCAGGGCGATGCTGATGACCACCGAGTTGCTGCTGCTGTTATTGACGGTTCCCATGAGGTTCTTGAACCACCCCTGCGGCCCGTCCAGCTGATGCCGGACCTCGAGGCGGCCGTTGACAAGGCTGACCGCCAGCGGGTCCCCGTGGACGTCGGACACCTCGATCCGGGTGACCGGCCCGTCATGGGCGACGATGTCGAAGCGGCCCCGGACGATGCCAAGCTTGAGCGAGCTGACGCCGTCGACGTCGATGGTCTGCGGACCGGTGATGGTCCAGTTGTTCTCTGTCATGGTTCCTCCGGCGTGCGACATTTCATGCCAATCGTTGCGATATATCGTGACAATAAAGTCACGATATATCGCATGATCGGCACGGTCAAGATATATCGCGAAACTCCCGGAGCCGGGGAGCCGGGAAGGCTACTCCGGGGCGTCGATGCGCAGCCACTGGAACCAGCCGCGGTGCAGCACGAGCCAGGCCATCAGCCCGTAGCCGGCCTGCCCGGGGGTACCTCCGTTGGCAGCGAGGTCCTGGCGCCACTGCTCGTGGTTCAGCAGGGGGGAGAAGGTGTCGACGTAGAGGTGTTTGCGCCGCGTGGTGACGTCGGCGAAGGCTGTGTTGAGCTCGCCGAGCCTGCGGTTCTGGGTCGGGTCCAGGGTCGGCGGCGGGCCGACGACGAAGACCTCAATTTTGTTCTGCGACGCGGTGTCGAGGATGTTGGCGAGGTTGAGCCGGCTGCGGGCCGTGGAGAGCCCGAATTCGACGTCGCGTCCGGAGAGCCCGATGACCAGACGGTTCTCGTGGTGGTTGTTGAAGCGCCGGCCGGCTTCCGGGAGCCAGCGGGCGGCCAGGCCTTCCGTGCCTTCCTGCGGGCAGGGGAGCGAATAGCACTCCAGGGATAGCCGGTCCTGCGGGGTGCGCGCCAGCACCCGCCCCAGCCAGCCCAGCGCACGGGGATCACCAACCCCGGCCAGCATTTCATCGCCCACGGCTGCGATCCGCAGCTTTCGATCTTCCACGACTACCTCTTCACTCCAAAGCGTCCATTAAGCCGTCCCCACCATCCACGATGGAGGGGACAAAGCCGGTTAAACAACGGTGCCCGGCCGGAGTTGCGTGTTTCCATCTCCGGCCGGGCAGCGCTGACCTTACTTACGTGCGAAAGCCTGCTTGAGCAGCGCGTCCTGCTCGGCCGCGTGGCGTTTCATCGATCCTGCCGCGGTGGAAGCCGAGGCGGGGCGGGAAACGAGGCGGACCCGGCGGTCCAGGGCGTCCGGAAGGTTCAGGCCGATGAACGGCCACGGACCCTGGTTTGCGGGCTCGTCCTGTGCCCAGACAACCTCGGCGTTCGGGTACTTGGCAAGCTCGGCGGCAATCTCGGCGGCCGGCAGCGGGTAAAGCTGCTCGACCCGGACGATCGCCGTCGTCTTGTCACCGGTCTTCTGCCGGGTGGACAGAAGATCGTAGTACAGCCGGCCGGACACCAGCAGGACACGCTCGACGGCGTCACCCTGGAGCGGCTCGTGCTCGGGGATGACCGTCTGGAAGGTGCCGGTGGTGAAGTCTTCCACCGACGACGCAGCGGCCTTGAGACGGAGCAGCTGCTTCGGCGTGAAGATGATCAGCGGCTTGCGCGGCCGGCTGTACGCCTGGCGGCGCAGCAGGTGGAAGTGCGACGCCGAGGTCGTGGGGTTGGCCACGACCATGTTCTCTTCGGCGCACATCAGCAGGAAGCGCTCGATCCGGGCGGACGAGTGGTCCGGTCCCTGGCCCTCGTAGCCGTGCGGGAGCATCAGCACGAGCGAGGACCGCTGGCCCCACTTCTGCTCAGCCGAGGAGATGAACTCGTCGATGATGGTCTGCGCGCCGTTGACGAAGTCACCGAACTGCGCTTCCCAGAGCACCAGGGCATCCGGGCGTTCCACCGAGTAGCCGTACTCGAAGCCCATCGCCGCGTACTCCGACAGGAGTGAATCGTAGATCCCCAGCTTCGCCTGGTCGTCGGAGAGGTGGGCCAGGGGCAGCCACTCGTCGCCGTTGGCGCGGTCGTGGAAGACGGCGTGACGCTGCACGAAAGTGCCGCGGCGCGAGTCCTGGCCGGCGAGCCGGACGGGGACCCCTTCCATGATGAGCGACCCGAAGGCGGCCAGCTCGCCGAAGCCCCAGTCGATGCCGCCTTCACGGGACATCACTTCACGTTTGTCCAGCAGCTGCTTGAGCTTGGTGTGGACCGTGAAGCCTGCGGGGATTTCGACGTGGGCCTTGCCGATGCGCGCCAGGGTCTCGGCGGAAATCGCCGTCGACGCCGGGGCGCTGATGCCGGAATCGGACTGCTGGGACATCGGGCGCTCCAGATCGGACACCGCGGCGGAATCCGCCTTGATGATCGGCATCGGGGAGGTCTGCGCAGCGTGGGTTTCGGCGAAGACACGCTCCAGCCGTTCCTGGTAGTCGCGCAGCAGCTGTTCGGCTTCTGCCTCGGTGATGTCGCCGCGGCCGATCAGGGATTCGGTGTACAGCTTGCGGACCGACCGCTTGGCTTCGATCAGGTTGTACATCAGCGGCTGGGTCATCGAGGGGTCATCGCCCTCGTTGTGGCCGCGGCGGCGGTAGCAGACCATGTCGATGACAACGTCCTTGTGGAACCGCTGGCGGAACTCGTAGGCGAGCTGCCCGATGCGGACCACGGCCTCCGGGTCATCGCCGTTCACGTGGAACACCGGTGCCTGGATCATCTTGGCGACGTCCGTGGAGTAGGTGGAGGAACGCGACGAGGACGGGGCGGTGGTGAAACCGACCTGGTTGTTGACCACGATGTGGATGGTGCCGCCGGTGCGGTAGCCGCGCAGCTGGGAGAGGTTGAGCGTTTCCGCCACGACGCCCTGGCCTGCGAAGGCCGCGTCGCCGTGCACCATGATCGGCAGCACCGGGAAGGTTTCGCCCTGGTCGAGGCGGTCCTGCTTGGCGCGGACGATGCCTTCGAGGACGGAGTCCACGGCCTCGAGGTGGGACGGGTTGGCAGCGAGGTAGACCTTGGTCTTCTTGCCGTTGTCCGAGGTGAAGGTGCCCTCGGTGCCGAGGTGGTACTTGACGTCGCCGGAGCCCTGCACGGAGCGCGGGTCCTGGGTGCCTTCAAATTCGCGGAAGACCTGGGCGTAGGTCTTGCCGGCAATGTTCGTGAGCACGTTGAGCCGGCCGCGGTGGGCCATGCCGATCGCCACTTCGTCGAGTTCGTCGTCGGCCGCATTGGAGATGATGGCGTCCAGCAGCGGGATCAGGGACTCGCCGCCCTCAAGAGAGAAGCGCTTCTGGCCGACGAACTTCGTCTGCAGGAAGGTCTCGAAGGCCTCGGCCGCGTTAAGCCTGGAGACGATGCGCAGCTGCTCGTCCCGGCTCGGCTTGGAGTACGGGTGCTCGATCTGGTCCTGGAACCACTTGCGTTCGCCCGGGTCCTGGATATGCATGTATTCGATGCCCGTGGTGCGGCAGTAGGCGTCGCGGAGCACGCCAAGGATGTCGCGGAAGTTGAGCATCGGCTTGCCGCCGAAGCCGCCGGTGGGCCACTCGCGGTCCAGGTCCCACAGCGTAAGGCCGTAGGTGAGGACGTCCAGGTCCGGGTGCTTGCGCTGCACGTATTCGAGCGGATCGGTGTCCGCCATAAGGTGGCCGCGCACGCGGTAGGCGTGGATGAGCTGCTGGATCCGTGCGACCTTGTTGATTTCGTCGGCCGGGTCCACCTGCAGGTCCGGGCTCCAGCGCACGGGCTCGTAAGGGATGCGCAGGGACTCGAAGATCTCATCGTAGAAGTTCTGCGCGCCCAGCAGGAGCTGGTGCACGAGCTTCAGGAACTCTCCACTGCCGGCACCCTGGATGACGCGGTGGTCATAGGTGGAGGTCAGCGTGAGGACCTTGCTGATGGCGTTGTGCGCGATGATCTTCGCGCTGGCACCCTGGAACTCTGCCGGGTAGTCCAATGCGCCGACGCCGATGATGGCGGCCTGGCCCTTGGACAGGCGCGGCACCGAGTGCACGGTTCCGATGCCGCCGGGGTTGGTCAGCGAGACAGTGGTGCCGGAGTGGTCGTCGGCGGTCAGCTTGCCGGCGCGGGCCCGCTTGATCAGGTCCTCGTAGGTGTGCCAGAACTCGGAGAAGTCAAGGGTCTCCGCCTTCTTGATGTTGGGCACCATCAGCAGGCGGGAGCCGTCGGGCTTCGGCATGTCGATGGCGATGCCGAAGTTCACGTGCGCCGGCTGGACCGCGACAGGCTTGCCGTCGACCTCGTCGTAGTAGACATTCATCGACGGGAACTGGGCCAGGGCACGGATGACGGCGTAGCCGATCAGGTGCGTGAAGGAAACCTTGCCGCCGCGGGCACGGGCCAGGTTGGAGTTGATGACCACGCGGTTGTCGATCAGCAGCTTCGCCGGGATCGCCCGCACGCTGGTCGCGGTCGGAACCTCCAGGCTGGTCATCATGTTGGTGGCGATGGCCTTGGCCGGTCCGCGGAGGACGGAAACAACGTCTTCCTCAGGGGCGGTCGGGGCCTTGATGTTCTTGGGCAGCTGGGCCGGGATCGGCTGTGTGCCGGGGCCGGCGTCCGAGGTCTTGGAGCCGTCGCGGGCAACGGTGGCCGGGGCCTTCTTCGCCGGGACGGGGGCCGGTGCGGCGGGGGCAGGGACGGACGCGGGCGGCTTCGTTGCCGTCGCGGCAGCCGGGGCTACTACGGGAAGTTCGCGGGTGGCGGGGTGCGCAACTGTCGCTGCGCCTGAGGCTCCGTTGGTGGACGAGCTGTCTCCGGCGTCGAAGGATTCGAACAAGGGCCACCACTTGGCGTCCACCGTGTTCTTGTCCTGCTGATACCGCTCGTACAGTTCGTCAACGAGCCACTCGTTTCCGCCAAATTCCTCTGGTAGACGGTGGCTAGGCTGCTCTGGCACTTGAATAACGCCTCTTCCATGAGTTCGATTCCCACTGGTTTCACGGTGCCTCAGCACGAAAATTGAACCAGTCTCCGCGTCCAGTGAACCCAGACCCCTGCCAGTCTAGTGACGATTCTTGCCAAACCGCCAATAAGGGTGACCCAAATCATCAAGTCGCCTCAACGAGCCGTCACAGCATCCCCTCCTGCCGTCCGGAGCCGCCCGGAGCGGCTGCCCGCGCAGGTGCCGGGGCCCGGGGAAAGCCTCGCTAGAATCACACGGAGAACCCGTTGAGCACCGGAATGCCTATTTAAGGAGCAGCCGTGCGTTTTTTGACCGAGCCCGCCACCGACCTGACCTATTCAGACCTCTTCCTTGTACCGTCCCGTTCGGACGTCACCTCCCGGCTGGACGTGGACCTGGCCGCGGACGACGGGACCGGCTCCGCGATTCCCCTCGTCGCGGCCAACATGACGGCGGTGACGGGCAAGCGCATGGCCGAGACCATGGCCCGGCGCGGCGGGCTGGCGGTCCTGCCGCAGGACGTGCCGCTCGACGTGATCAGCGACGTCACGGCCTGGATCAAGACCCGCCACCCCGTCCTGGAAACCCCGGTCACGCTGTCGCCGTCCGACACCGTCATTGATGCCCTGCACCTGATGGGCAAGCGTCCGCACGGGGCGGTCATGGTCGTGGAGAACTCCGGTGCCGTCACCGGCATCGTCCGGGCCGCCGACTGCGAGGGCCAGGACCGGTTCGCCTCGCTCGCCTCGGTGATGCGCCACCAGCCGCTGGTACTGGACGCGGCACTGCTGGAAGACGGCCCCGGCGGCGGCTCAGGTGCCGGGGGCGCCGGGGGATCAAGCGCCGGCCTGCGCCGTGCCTTCGACGCGATGGACGCCGCCGGGACCGACTTTGTGCCCGTGCAGCGGGACGGCGTCCTGGCCGGCGTTCTCACCCGGAAGGGCGCCCTGCGCTCCACGCTGTACCGGCCCTCGCTGGACCCTGCCGGCCGGCTCAAGGTGGCCGCCGCCGTCGGGATCAACGGCGATGTCGCCGGGCGTGCCGCGGAACTCCTGGCCGCCGGGGTCAACGTGCTGGTCCTCGACACCGCACACGGCCACCAGCAGAAGATGTTTGATGCCCTGGCCGCGGTGAAGGGCCTCAACCCCGGGGTGCCCGTGGTGGCCGGGAACGTGGTCACAGCGGAGGCAACCCGCGAACTCATCCAGGCCGGCGCGGACATCGTCAAGGTCGGCGTTGGCCCCGGGGCGATGTGCACGACACGGATGATGACGGCCGTGGGCCGGCCGCAGTTCTCCGCCGTGCTCGAATGCTCGGCGGCCGCCCGGGCCGCCGGCGGGCGCGTCTGGGCCGACGGCGGAGTCCGCCACCCGCGCGATGTGGCGCTGGCCCTGGCGGCCGGCGCCAGCCAGGTGATGATCGGGTCCTGGTTTGCCGGCACGCATGAAAGCCCCGGGGACCTGCAGCAGGATGCCGCCGGGCGGCAGTTCAAGGAAAGCTTCGGCATGGCGTCCGCACGCGCCGTGCAGAACCGCAACCAGCGCGAGGACGCCTTCGAAAAGGACCGCAAAGCCCTCTTCGAGGAAGGCATCTCCACCTCCCGGATGTTCATCGATCCGGCGCGGCCCGGCGTGGAGGACCTGCTGGACCTGATCACGGCCGGGCTCCGCAGTTCGATGAGCTACGCCGGCGCTGCGGACCTGGCGCAGTTCCGGGAACGCGCCGTGGCGGGGATCCAGTCCGCGGCCGGGTATGAGGAAGGCCGTCCGGTCCCGCAGAGCTGGTGAGCTGCAGCGCTGGCGGCAGCGGCCGCCGTCGGGCATCACCCACGGTGTCACGACGGCGGCCGGCGCCTGCTGCTCCTGTAGACTGCAACTCTTATGGACAGTAAATCCAGGTGCCGGCCTGGGGGCTGTCGGCGGGGAATGGAAACCGTTCCCGCGCAGTCCACCCGAAGAGCCGGCAAACCCCGTTCACGCGCCCACCAATCTCCGGCGCCACGCCAGCCAAGTACCTTTCAGACAACAGGGACCCGCCAGGAAACAGGGCCGGCCGCGGCCGACCATCCTCTGCCGGGCACCCCGTCCCGGCACCCAGCTACCCGACACCCGGGCAGCCGGGCGCCACGCCGCGCCGCCCCGGAAGCAGGCCGTTAAATGGAGTGGCTTCTTCTCGGAGCAGGCCTGCTGCTCGTCCTCGGAACCGGCTTCTTCGTAGCCGTTGAGTTTTCCCTCGTTGCCCTGGACCAGGCCACCGTCCAGCGGGCCGTGGACAACGGCGACACTGCTGCCGCGCCCCTGCTCAAATGCCTCAAGTCCCTGTCCACGCAACTCTCCAGCTGCCAGCTGGGCATCACCATCACCACCCTGCTCACCGGCTACGTCATGGAGCCATCCGTGGGCAAACTCCTCCAAGGCCCGCTGGCTGCCCTGGGCCTGCCGGAAGCCGCAGTTTCCTCCGCGTCCCTGATCATGGCGCTGGCCTTCGCGACCCTCCTGTCCATGCTGATCGGTGAGCTGGTCCCCAAGAACATGGCCATTGCGCTCTCGTTCCAGGTCGGCAAAGCCCTGGCCCGTCCGCAACTGATCTTCACGGCCATCTTCAGACCCGCCATTGTGGTGCTCAACGGCTTCTCCAACAAGGTGCTCAACATCTTTGGCCTTGAGGCCAAGGAAGAGATTTCGGGCGCGCGGACTCCGGCCGAGCTGGCCTCCCTCGTGCGCCGCTCGGCGGCGATGGGAACCCTCGACGCCGGGACCGCCAACTTCATCGCCCGGACCCTTAAATTCTCGGGCCGGACGGCGGCGGACGTCATGACGCCCCGCATCCGGGTCGAGACCATCGACGGCGACCAGCCGGTCTCGGACATTGTGGAGGCCGCACGCCGCACCGGTTATTCGCGCTTCCCGGTCATCGGGGAATCCTCGGACGACATCCGCGGCGTGGTGCACATCAAGAAAGCCATCGCCGTACCCTCGGGCCGGCGCGCCAGGCTGGAGGCCGGTGCCATCATGACCGATGTGCTCCGGGTCCCGGAAACCATTCACCTCGACGCCCTGCTGGCCGAACTGCGCGAAGGCAATCTGCAGCTGGCCGTGGTCCTGGACGAGTACGGCGGCACCGCCGGCATCGCCACCCTGGAGGATCTTGTCGAGGAAATCGTCGGGGAAGTGGCCGACGAACACGACAAGGTGCGTCCGGGACTGCTGCAGAGCGCTTCGGGGGACTGGTACTTCCCGGGTCTGCTTCGCCCCGATGAACTTTCCGAACAGATTCCGGGCCTGACCGTGCCCGACGAGTCTGCCTACGAAACGGTGGGAGGCTACGTCATGAGCAAGTTGGGCCGGATCGCAGCGGTGGGAGACACGGTCGACGTCGACGGCGGCACTCTGGCCGTCACCCGCATGGACGGGCGCAGGATTGACCGGATCTGCTTCAAACCGGTCCGGGTGCACCACGGGGAGCACTCCAATGGCCAGGTCGGTGCCGCATGAGCGACTGGGCAGGAATCCTCTGGCTTGTTGTGCTGCTGCTCGGCAACGCCTTCTTTGTTGGTGCCGAATTCGCGGTCATGTCCGCCCGCCGAAGTCAGATCGAACCGCTCGCCGAGGCGGGATCCAAGCGGGCGCAGACCACTCTGCGGGCGATGGAAAACGTCTCGTTGATGCTCGCCTGCGCGCAGCTCGGGATCACCGTCTGCTCGCTGCTGATCCTGCAGGTGGCCGAACCGGCGATCCACCACCTGATGGCCGTGCCCCTGGAAGCTGTCGGCATCCCGGTGGAAATCGCCGACATTGTGGCCTTCGCCGTTGCCCTGCTGCTGGTCACCTTCCTGCACGTCACCATCGGCGAGATGGTCCCGAAGAACATTTCCGTGTCCGTGGCGGACAAGGCAGCCCTGATGCTGGCACCGCCGCTGATGTTCATCGCCCGGCTGGTGAAGCCGGTGATCGTGGCGCTCAACTGGGCCGCTAACCACATCCTGAAACTGATGCGGATAGAGCCGAAGGATGAAGTCACCTCCTCCTTCACGCTCGAGGAAGTCCAGTCGATCGTGCAGGAATCCACCCGTCACGGGCTCGTGGACGACGACGCCGGACTCATCACCGGTGTGTTGGAGTTCTCGGAACACACCGCGTCCGACGTGATGGTCCCGCTCGACAAGCTGGTCATGATGAAATCGAACACCACCCCGGTGGAGTTCGAGAAGGCCGTGAGCCGCACCGGGTTCTCCCGTTTCCCGATGCTCGACGACGACGGGATGCTCTCCGGCTACCTGCACATCAAGGACGTGCTCTCCATCCCCGACACGGCGTACCACCAGCCGATCGCGGAGAGCCACATCCGGTCCCTGGCGAACCTGGCGATGGACGACGAAATCGAGACGGCCATGTCCGTCATGCAGCGGACCGGCTCGCACCTGGCCCGCGTGATCGGCCCGGACGGCCTCACCCAGGGCATCCTGTTCCTGGAGGACGTGATCGAGCAGCTCGTCGGCGAGATCCGGGATGCCACCCAGGCCACCGGCTACCGCAGGCTCGGCGAGGACCAGTAGCGGCCGGTTCATCCCTAAATAGGAATCATTCCTATTTAGGGATAGACTCGGAGCAGTTGCTATTGCTCCTGATTCTCAATAACAGATCCGAGGTTTCCCGTGCACCGTCCCGCTGCCCGTGCCATCGTTGCCGCCTTGGCCGGCGCCACCCTGCTGCTGACGGCCTGCGCCCCGACGTCGGGAAATTCCGGATCGGGGAACTCCGCCGGTGCCGGCGACGGGATCGTCGAGGTGGTTGCCTCCACCAGCGTGTACGGGGACATCGTCAGCAGCATCGGCGCAGACAAGGTGCGGGTCACCTCGATCATCACGCGCACCAGCCAGGACCCGCACTCCTACGAGGCCACCACGCAGGACAAGCTGGCGGTGTCCAAAGCCGAGCTGGTTATCGAAAACGGCGGCGGCTATGACGACTTCATCCACAAACTCGCGGGCGACACGGGACTCGACCGCGGCAACGTCCTGAACGCCGTAGAGCTGTCCGGGCTGGCTCCGGAAGAGACTGCCGGCCCGTCCGCCACCGCCAACGCCGCCAACGCCGCCACCGCCGCCGCCGACGGCCACGGCAGTACACCTGCCGGCTTCAACGAGCATGTCTGGTACAGCCCGCCGGCCATGGCGCGGCTCGCGGACGCCGTCGCGGCCAAGCTCGGCGAGCTTGAACCGTCCTCCGCAGAGACTTTCCGCAGCAACGCCGCAGCCTTCAAGGAGTCGCTCGGGGGCCTCGACGCCAGGCTGGCGGGAATCAAGGCGTCCGCCGGTGCGGCGCCCGTCGCCGTGACGGAACCGGTGCCGCTCTACCTGCTCGAAGCCGCGGGCCTGGAAAACCAGACCCCGGATGAGTACACCGCCGCGATCGAAGAAGACACCGATGTGCCGCCCGCCGTGCTCAAGGCGACCACTGACCTTATGGGCGCGGGCAACATCAGGCTGCTGGCCTACAACCAGCAGACCGAAGGCCCGCAAACGGTTGCCGTCAAGGACGCGGCAGCAGCTGCCGGTGTCCCGGTGGTGGACTTCAGCGAGACCCTGCCGGAGGGCAAACCCTACCTGCAGTGGATGACGGACAACGTCGAGAACATCGGCAAGGCGCTGGCCTAAGATTAGCTGGAAAGAGTGACCTGACTGCGTAGCCAGACAGCCCAGCCAGCAAGTCCAGCAAGTCCAGGCAGCCACCCGTGGTGCAGAGCGTGAGCCGGAGGCTTGTGCAGAATTCGAGGAAAGCCAAGTTGACACCCGTAGTGAGCCTCCGTGGAGCCTCCCTTGCGTTCGGTAAACGCACGTTGTGGGAGGGCCTGGATCTGGACATCAACCCGGGTGAATTCTTCGCTGTCCTCGGCCCTAACGGCAGCGGCAAAACGTCCTTCCTCAAGGTGCTGCTCGGACTGCAGGAGCTGAGCGCCGGCTCGGCCATGCTCGCGGGCCGGCCCGTGGAGCGGGGAAGCCGGGGGATCGGCTACGTTCCGCAGCAGAAGTCCTTCGACCCTGACACGCCGCTGCGCGCCCGCGACCTCGTGGGGCTCGGCGTCGACGGTCACCGCTGGGGTCTCCGGCTCGGCATAGCGAAGGCGAACCGCAGAATCGACGAGCTGCTCGATCTGGTCGGAGCCGCCGATTACGCCAAGGTCCCCGTCGGTCAGCTCTCCGGCGGCGAGCAGCAGCGGTTGCGGGTGGCGCAGGCTCTTGCCGCAGATCCCAAGGTACTGCTGTGCGACGAACCGCTGCTGTCCCTGGACCTGCAGCACCAGCAGGCCGTGAGCGCCCTGATCAACAAACAATGCCACGACCAGAACAGCGCCGTGGTGTTCGTAACGCACGAGATTAACCCGATCATGGACTATGTGGACCGGGTGCTGTACCTGGCCCACGGACGGTTCCGGGTGGGTCCGCCGGAGGAGGTCATGACCACGGAAGTGCTGTCCGATCTGTATGGCAGCCACGTCGAAGTGATCAACGCCAACGGACGGCTGGTCGTCGTCGGGCTGCCGGATGCCACGACGCACCACCACGAGGACGCCCATACGGTGGCGGGGGATGTGAGCTAGATGGACCTGGACAGCCTGCTCAATTCAATCTTCAACTTCGAAAACTACGGCGAACTGGTCGCGCTGGTGCAGAACTCCCTCTGGGCGGGCGCGGTGCTGGGACTGCTCGGCGGGCTGATCGGAACCTTCGTGATGAAGCGTGACCTGGCCTTCGCCGTCCATGGGATCTCCGAACTATCCTTTGCCGGTGCGGCCTTTGCCCTGCTCATCGGGGTGGACATCGTCCTGGGCTCCCTGGTGGGATCCGTCGTGGCGGCGCTGCTGCTGGGCCTGCTGGGCGTCCGCGCCCGGGACAAGAACTCGATCATCGGCGTCATCATGCCGTTCGGGTTGGGCCTGGGGATCCTCTTCCTCTCCCTGTACGAGGGGCGCGCCGCCAACAAGTTCGGCCTGCTCACCGGCCAGATTGTTTCCGTCGGAACCGTCCAGCTTCAGGTCCTGGCCATCGCCGCCGTCGTCGTGATGATTGCCCTGGTGGCGATCTGGCGTCCGCTGACCTTCGCCAGCGTGGACCCCGACGTCGCCTCGGCCCGCGGTGTGCCCGTGCGGGCCCTTGCCATCGGGTTCATGCTGCTGCTCGGCGTCAGCGTGGCGCTCTCCATTCAGATTGTGGGCGCCCTGCTGGTGCTGGCGCTGCTGATCACTCCCGCGGCGGCGGCCATGCGGGTGACATCTTCACCCCGGATGGTGGTGATCCTCAGCGTGGTGTTCGCTATGACGGCAACCGTCGGCGGCATCCTGCTGGCCCTCGGCGGCCGGATCCCCATCAGCCCGTACGTGACCACGCTGTCCTTCCTGATCTATGTTCTCTGCCGGGTGATCGGCGGAATCCGGGCCAAGCGCGGCCTGAACGGCCGGGTGCTGCACAGCGTCGCGGAGCCGGCCGCCTGACGGGCTCCGCGGCAGCGCTGTTCCGGCTGGCAGGGCCAGGAGCTAGCCGGCAGCCCGGGCCGTGCAGTCCGGGCACAGCCCGAAGATCTCGACCGTGTGCTCCACCGAAGTGAAGCCGTGCTCAATGGCCGTCCGCGCGGCCCAGGCCTCGACTGCGGGCGCCTCGACCTCGACGGCCTTGCCGCAACTGCGGCACAGCAGATGGTGGTGGTGGCCGGTGACGGCGCAACGCCGGTACACGGCCTCGCCGTCGGCGTTGCGGAGGACGTCCACCAGGCCCTCGTCCGCGAGGGACTGCAGAATCCGGTAGGAGGTGGCGAGGGACACCGAGGTGCCGCGGTCCTGCAGAATGCGGTGCAGCTCCTGGGTGCTGACGAAGTCCGTCAGCTCGTCGAGGACGGCGCTGACCGCGAGGCGCTGCTTGGTGACACGCTGCTCCTTCGCCGCGGCAGGGGCCGGTGCCGCGGCCCGGCTGCCGTCGGTTGTGGCGCCGTGGGACATCGTGGGACTCGCTTCGCTGGTGGTCTCGATACGGGGTGGTGGCAAGGTCCCAGATTACCAGCCGGGCGTGGACACCGCCGGGGCGGGACCCTAGGCTGGCCGGATGTTGCTGACGAAGTTCACGCATGCCTGTGTCCGGCTCGAGAAGCATGGCAAGGTGCTGGTATTCGATCCGGGGAACTTCTCCGAAGCGGACCAGGCCCTCGCCGGCGCTGATGCCGTGCTGGTCACCCATGAACATGCCGACCACCTCGACATGGACGCCGTCGCTGCCGCCCTGGTGGCCGGCGCTTCCCTGCAGCTGTATGCACCGGCCGGGGTCGCGGCACAGCTGCGCGACAAGGCGCCCGGCGCCGGGCCGCGGATCCATTCGGTGGTTGCGGGCGAGGATTTCGAGACGGCAGGGTTCTCTGTCCGGTGTTTTGGCGGGCAGCATGCGCTGATCCATCCGCAGATTCCGGTGGTGGCCAATATCGGCTATGTCGTGGACTCCAACGTCTATCACCCCGGCGATTCGTTCATCGTGCCCGACGGCGTGGACGTCCGGACGCTGCTCGTACCGATCCACGCACCCTGGAGCAAGGTGGGGGAGGTGGTCGACTTCGTGATCGGAGTCCGCGCCCCGACAGCCTTCCCGATCCACGACGCCCTGCTCAACGACAACGGGCGCGGAATCGTGGAAGGGCACGTGACCCGGTTCGGCGCCAAGTACGGCACCGAATACCGGCACCTCTCCAGCGGGGACAGCGTCGAGGTCTAGGAAGCCAGGATCCCTACTGCGGCCAGGCCCCGGTGGCGAAGAATTCCCGGATCGTCGCTTCGTGCGGTTCGGGGTCCAGGCCCTGGGACTGCAGCCACTCCGGGTTGTAGTAGTTTCCGGCGTAGCGGTCTCCGCCGTCGCACATCAGCGATACGACACTGCCGCGGCAGCCCTGGGCGACCATCTCCGCGATGAGCTGCCAGACGCCCCACAGGTTGGTGCCGGTGGACGGTCCGGCGTGCAGGCCGGCATGGTCGAGCAGGTGGCGCATCGCGGCCACCGAGGCCGCGTCCGGGACCTGGATCATCTGGTCGATGACCGCCGGAACAAAGCTCGGCTCCAGCCGTGCCCGGCCGATCCCCTCGATCCGCGAGGGCTGGCCTGCCGGGGCCGTGCCGGCGGGCCCCGGCGTATCGGCGGGGAGTCCGCCGCCGGCGGCTTGGCGGCATGCCAGCCAGCCGGGGTAGAACGCGGAGTTCTCCGGATCGACGACGGCGAGTTCCGTGTCGTGGCGGTGGTACCGGAGGTAACGGCCGATGGTGGCGCTGGTGCCGCCGGTGCCGGCGCCCACCACGATCCAGCGGGGGATGGGGTGCTCCTCGAGGGCAAGCTGGTCGAAGATGGACTCGGCGATGTTGTTGTTGCCCCGCCAGTCCGTGGCACGCTCCGCGTAGGTGAACTGGTCCATATAGTGGCCATTGGTGCGCCGGGCGAGTTCCGCTGCGGCGTCATAGACTTCCGACGCGTGGTCCACGAGCAGGCAGGAGCCGCCGAACTGCTCGATCAGTGCGATTTTTTCCCGGCTGGTGGTCCGGGCCATCACCGCAATGAACGGCAGCCCCAGCAACTGGGCGAAATAGGCTTCCGACACCGCCGTGCTCCCGCTGGAGGCCTCAACGATGGTGGTGCCTTCCGAGATCCAGCCGTTGACCAGGCCGAACAGGAACAGCGAGCGGGCCAGACGGTGCTTGAGGCTGCCGGTCCGGTGCGTCGACTCGTCCTTGAGGTACAGCTGGACGCCCCATTGCCCGGGAAGCGGCACGGAGTACAAGTGGGTGTCGGCGGACCGGTTGTTCTCTGCGTTGATTCTGCGGGTGGCCTCGGCGGCCCACGCCCTGTCCTGCTGTCGCGCACTGATCACCGCACCAGCCTACCCGCGGGGGCAGATTCCCACGGATAGAGTTGGCGGATGGAGACCCTCATGGATGTAGCCACCCTTAAGGACCGGCTGGACGGCGACGCCCACACCGGCCGGCGGACTGTCGTGCTGGATGTGCGCTGGGCGCTCGGTGACCCGCACGGCCGGGGACACTACCTCGCCGGACACCTCCCCGGCGCCGTTTTTGTGGACCTTGCCACTGAACTGGCCGGACCCGCGGATCCGAGCCGCGGCCGGCACCCGCTGCCGCCCCTGGCGCAGTTCCAGGCATCCGTCCGCTCCTGGGGTGTCCGCAGGGGTGACGTCGTGGTGGCCTATGACGACAGCGGCAACCTGGCTGCGGCCCGGCTCTGGTGGCTGATGCGCAACGCCGGCCTTCGCGACGTTTACCTGCTCGACGGCGGCCTGGCCGCCTGGCGCGGCGCGGGCTTCGACGTCGAAAGTGGCGAACGGCAGCCGGTGCCGGGGGACGTCGTGCTGCCGGGCGGTGCCATGCCCGTGATCGACGCCGGGGAGGTGGCCTCCTGGGGCCGGCGGGGCCTTCTGCTGGACGCCCGGGCAGGGGAGCGGTACCGGGGGGACTTCGAGCCGGTGGACCCGCGCGCCGGCCACATCCCGGGAGCCGTGAGCGCCCCCACGGCCGGCAACCTCGGTGCAGACGGCAGGTTCCTGTCCCCGGCGGCTTTGCGGGAGCGCTTCACCGGTCTGGGAGTGCGCGCCGACGTCCCCACCGCTGTCTATTGCGGCTCCGGCGTCACGGCGGCCCACGAAATTGTGGCCCTCGAAATCGCCGGATTTCCGGCGGCGCTCTATCCCGGGTCATTCTCGGAATGGTCCAGCAACGCCGCGCACCCGGTTGTGACCGGCGATGCGCCCTACGCCGACGGCACCGCCGCGGACTAGGCGGAGCCCGGCGGCGGCACCATCCCGAAGGGGCGGGGGTGTTCCACGGTTGCGTGTCCGGGGTGCGGGTGTTCGTTCAGGCCGACGGCTGGCTTTGCCTTCGGGCGCGGTGGAGGTCGTTGGCTCTGCGGCGGCGTTTGTGGCGGTGGCTTGGGCTCTGTGCCGCGGCCAGTTCCGGTTCCGCTTGAGGGACGAGGGTCCCCGGAAGAGGCGGTGCGGTGGAGTGGTAGGTGTGGCTGGTGGGGGTGGTGACGTCGAGGGTGTGCCTGGGTCCGGGGCGGGGTCGGGAGGACCAGCCGGGGGTTTCTTTGGTGTGGTTGCAGGCCTCGCAGAGCCCGGCGCCGTTGCTGTGGGTCGTGGTGCCGTTGTGATGCCAGGGGATGATGTGGTCAAAGTGTCTGATGGGGGCGTCGCAGTACGGGGTGCGGCAGGTGTCGTCGCGGGCGGTGAGGAAGCGCCGGAGACCTGGCGGGAAGAGCCGGGCGCGGGAGTCCATCGCCGTCAGGTCACCGGCGCCGGGGGCGGTGTAGAGCCGGCGCAGCCAGACATTCACGGCGGTGTCACCGGCAGAGCCGCCAGCAGTGCTGGCGGCTCCCGTGACCGTTCCCTCCGTACCTGCCTCTGATCCCGCGCCGGTGCCGCCGGCGTTGGTGAGCATCTCGCGGGCCCAGCCGGCGGGGACGATGCCGTAGCCGGGGAGGCGGGCCGGTTCGCTGTCGCCCTGAAAGAGGGTGCGGTCGGTCATCACGAGCTGGATCTCGATCCCGGTGATCCCGCCGGCCTTTCCCGTGGTGCGTTCGACCAGGGCGTCGGCCATGAGCTGCCCGCGGGTCCGGGGATCCCCGGACCCGCGGAGGGTGTCGGCGTGCCGGGTCAGGCCGGCGTACACGGAAACACCGGCAGCGACGGGGAGCAGGGCGGTGAGGTAGCACATGGTGTCCGGGGCCGGGCGGAAGCTGACGTGCCGTTCGGCTGCGGCGTGGCAGGCGCGCTGGGTGACCGAACGGGGATCCCGCCGGTACGCGGCGGCCCGGGCGGCGGCGATGATGGATCGGTCCCCGGCGCCGTCGAAGGCTCCGGTGTCGGGGGCGAGCTCCTCGTCCACGGCCGCCCGTTCCTCCGCGGAGAGGCAGGCGGTTTCCTTCACGAGCAAGGTCGCGCGCCATTCGTTGAGCTGGCCGGATTCCAGGGCGGCGAGGGTGTGGGGCATTTCGGTGGACAGGGCCTTCGCGAGGCCCAGGAGCCGATTGCCTTTGGCCGGGGATTCGCGCCGGGCCAGGGCGATCTGCGCGGCGACCCCGGTCCCGAGTTCCGCCGTCGGCACCCCAAGATCCCGCTGTTCGCGGCGCTGGAGGACATCGAAGGCGACCGTGATCCGGGCCTGCAGTGCGGCCGCAGCGGATTTCAGGTCCTCGAGGTCACGGAGCTGGCCGATCAGCCCGGCACTCCCACCGGACGGCCGGACAGCAGCCAGGGACCGGGCCACATCGGTGACCTTCATTTATTCTGGCTGAGCCACGTCGGGCCTCTGATTGCCGTCCATGAAAACACACTATCGAGCACCTACGACAGAAGAACCCGATCGATCCGCCGCAGGCACCTGCACAAGTTGCCCGTCCGGTTGCCACCGCAGGGACGCCCCTTGAAGCAACGCGGGGACGCGGAGGTGAAGCACTGCCCCGCTGCCCCCACCACTGCAACGCGGGGTCACCTAGCGCCCATAATCCCACGCCCGATGGGCCGGAGGTGACCCCGCGTTGTCCTTTTTTGCTGATGATCAGGCAGTGGGCATGCCCGGCGTCGAGCCTGCCCCAGGCCCTTGCCGTCCTGATTGGATAAGTCCGGTAACCCGGGGGTAGCGTCGAGGCATGACTCCTGGACGCCCCGTACCGCCGCCCCTCGCCAAGCCGCTGCCCGAACTCGGCGCGCCGTCCGAAGTCACCGACGGCCCGCGCCTTGCCGCGGCCTACGGTGTGACAGCCAGCGACAGCGGCCTGGTACCCCTGACGGTGGCCCGCCGCGCGCCGAAGGAAGACGACGTCGAGATTGCCATCGACTTCTGCGGACTCTGCCATTCGGACGTCCACGCCTCCCGGGGCGAATGGGGACACCAGAACTACCCGCTGGTCCCCGGCCATGAAATCGTGGGCCGGGTCAGCCGCGTCGGCTCCGCTGTCGAGGACTTCACCCCCGGCGAGCTGGTCGGCGTCGGCTGCCTGGTCGATTCCTGCCGTGAATGCGACAGCTGCCTCGACGGCCTTGAGCAGTACTGCGAAAACGGCGCGACAGGGACCTACGGCTCGAAGGACCGCCGTAACGGGGACGCCATCACGCAGGGGGGCTACGCCACCTCTGTCGTCGTGGACCGCCGTTATGTGCTGCATGTCCCGGAGAGCCTCGACCCTGCCGCGGCCGCGCCGTTGCTCTGCGCCGGGGTCACCACCTACTCCCCGCTCCGCCATTTCGACGTCGAAGAGGGGGACGTCGTTGGCGTCGTTGGCCTGGGCGGACTGGGCCACATGGCCGTCAAGCTGGCCAAGGCCATGGGCGCCGAAGTGAAGGTCTTCACCACATCAGAGTCCAAAATCGCGGCCGCCGCCGCACTCGGCGCGGACGAGGTCATCCTTTCCCGCGATGAGGCCGCGATGGACGCCGCGAACCGGAGCATCGACGTCATCATCGACACCGTCGCCGCGCCCCACGACCTCAACCCGTACTTCCGCACCCTCCGCGTTGACGGGGTTCTCTTCCAGCTGGGTCTCCCCTCGGAGGACATGCCCCCGGTAAACCCCGCTGCGCTGATCCGGCGCCGGATCGCGTACGCCGGGTCGATGATCGGCAGCCTTGCCGAGACCCAGGAGATGCTGGACTTCTGCGCCGAGCACGGTGTCACCGCCGACGTTGAGGTGGTCCGTGCCGACCAGCTCAATGACGCCTACGACCGCATGGTGGCAGGAGAAGTGAAGTACCGTTTTGTCCTGGACACCAGTACCCTCGGAACACCCTCGGAAAGGGCAGACACATGAGCACTCTCTTCACCAGAATCATCAACGGCGAGATCCCCGGCCGCTTCGTCTGGCGGGAGGACGACGTCGTGGCATTCCTGACGGTGGGTCCGCTCGCCGACGGCCACACCCTCGTGGTGCCGACCGCGGAAGTGGACCGCTGGACGGACGCGCCGCCGGAGCTGCTGGCCCGCGTGATGCAGGTGGCCCAGAAGATCGGCGCCGTTCAGGTTGAGGTATTCGACGCGGCACGCGCCGGCCTCATCGTGGCCGGTTACGAGGTCAACCATCTGCACGTCCACGTATGGCCGTCCAACACCATGGCGGACTTTGACTTCGGCTCGGTGGACCAGAACCCTGATCCCGCGCAGCTGGACGCCAACGCCGAGAAGCTCCGCGGAGGTCTCCGGAAAGCCGGACACGCGGCCCAGGTCCCGGAGGCCTAGGGGCTGCTCCGGGCACCCGCGGGCGCGGACCTGGCTGTCCCCACCGGGGCGTCAGGCCGGCGCCAGCGCCTTATTGAGTACGGCCCGGATCCGCTTCTCGGAGACCGAATAGGCGGTCCCAAGTTCGACGGCGAAGAGGCTCACCCGAAGCTCCTCAATCATCCAGCGCACCTGGGTTAACTCCGCGCCGGTCCGCCGGCCCGGGAGCAGCGCCGACACGGCGTCGTCGTAGTCGTCCTCCAGGGCCTGGACCGCGGCCATGTGCTGGGCGTCCCGCTGGACGTTGGTGGGGAGTTTCTCGAGGCGCTTCTCGATCGCGGCAAGATAGCGGGGCAGCTGGCTGAGCTGGCTGTAGCCCGTGCGTGCCACAAAACCGGGAAACACGAGCTGCTCCAACTGGCTCTTGACGTCGTTGAGGGCGCTGATCAGGGCCAGGCTTGTGGTGCCCCTGAGCGCCTTCTCGATCCGCCGGGTGCTGGCCAGGATCCGCTCCACGACAGCGGTGACTGTGAAGACCGTGTCGATCAGCTCGGCGCGGACCCTCTCGTACAGTGCGTTGAAGGACGCCTCGTCCCAGGGCAGCTCGGCCGGGGTGAGCTTGTCGATGGCGGCGAGGGCGCAGTCGGCAATCAGTGCCGTGACGGAACCGTGCGGGTTCTGGCTGAACGTGAGCTTCTCGGTGTTGTTCAGGTGTTCCAGGACGTAGCGGTCCGGCGGCGGCACCCTGAGGGCGAGCAGGCGGATGACGCCGCCGCGCATGGCCTGCTCCTGTTCGGAACGTGTCTGGAAGAGCCGCAGGGCCACGGACTCACCCTCATCCACGAGCGCAGGGTAGCCGGTCACGGTATGCCCCTTCACCGTGCCCTGGACCTGGCGCTGCAGTGTTCCGATGGACCAGGAGGTGAGCCCGGCCTGCTCGGCGAAACCGGCCGCGGATACAGCGGAAGCTGCGGTCCCGGGTGCCGCGCCGGGGGCCTGGGCTGCCGCCTTCCCGGTCGCTTTGCCGCTGGAGATCCCGCTGGACCTGCCGTTCGAGGAGGGTGCCGTCGTCGCGGGCGTGGCACCCAGCGACTCGGCGATCGCCCGGCGGGTGGCCGGTGCCAGCCGTTCCTGCAGCACCCCGAGGTCCTTGCCCTCGTCCAGGACCTTGCCCTGCGGGTCCACCACACGGAAACTGACCCGAAGGTGCGGCGGAACGGCATCCCAGTTCCAGGACTTCGGTGGGATGACCTGGCCGCGGAGCCGGCGCAGGACGAGCTCCAGGGAAGCCTCCAGCTCGTCGGTGGCCGGATCGAAGCCCGCCTCGAGGGCCGCAACGGCCTGCCGGGCGACGTCCGGGGCCGGCACGAAGTTCTTGCGCACCTGCTTGGGGAGCGACTTGATCAGGGCCGTGACGAGCTCCACCCGCTGGCCGGGGATCAGCCAGCGGAACGCCGCGTCGTCGAGCTGGTTCAGGAACAGCACGGGCACCTCGGCGGTGACGCCGTCGGACGGATTGGGCGGCGATCCGGGGGCCACCGGGTGGAACTCGTAGCTCAGCGGCAGCTCAAAGCCCTTGTGCAGCAGGGTCTTCGGGTAGGCCGAGTCATCCAGGGCATCGGCGTCTTCGCTGATCAGCAGCGCCTGGTCGAAGTCCAGCAGCGCGGGGTCCTGCTGCCGCGCGTCCTTCCACCACTTGTCGAAGTGCCGCTCGGACACGACGTCTTTGCCGAGCCGGGCATCGTAGAACTCGAAGAGAGTCTCGTCGTCCACCAGGATGTCCCGGCGCCGCATCCGGGCCTCAAGCTCCTCGACCTCAAGCAGCAGTGCCCGGTTGCGGTGGAAGAACTTGTGGTGGGTCTGCCAGTCGCCCTCGACCAGGGCGTGCCGGATGAACAGCTCCCGGCAGAGCTCCGGATCCACCCTGCCGTAGTTGATCCGGCGGCTCGGGATGATGGGCACGCCGTACAGTGTGACCTTCTCATGGGCCATCACCGAGCCCATCTTCTTGGACCAGTGCGGTTCGCTGTAGCTGCGCTTGACCAGGTCCGGTGCCACCTGCTCGACCCAGAGCGGATCGAATTTCGCCGCCACCCGGGCCCACAGCCGGCTCGTCTCGACGAGTTCCGCGGCCATCACGAAGGTGGGGGACTTCTTGAACAGGGCCGAGCCCGGGAAGATCGCGAAGCGGCTGCCGCGGGCGCCGGCGTACTCGCGCTTGCGCTCATCGAGGATGCCCACATGGCTCAGCAGGCCGGAGAGCAGGCTGATGTGGATACCTTCATGGTTGCCCACCGGATCGGCCAGGCGCTTGTTGTCCAGGCTGATGCCGAGCGGCCGGGCCAGCTGGCGCAGCTGCGCGAACAGGTCCTGCCACTCGCGGACCCGCAGGTAGTTGATGAACTCGGCGCGGCAGAGACGGCGGAAGGCCGTGGAGGAGAGCTCCTGCTGCTTCTCCTGGATGTAGTTCCAGAGGTTCAGGAAGCCGGTGAAGTCCGAGTTCTCGTCCCGGAATCGTGCGTGCTTCTCCGCGGCGAGCTGCTGCTTGTCGGTTGGGCGCTCGCGCGGGTCCTGGATGGTGAGCGCGGCGGCGAGGATCATGACCTCGCGGACGCAGCCGCGCTTGCCGGACTCGACGATCATCCGGCCGAGCCTCGGGTCCACGGGAAGCTGGGCGAGCTGCTGCCCGACGGCGGTCAGCCCGCCGCTGTTTCGTCCGCCATTACTGCCGCCGGCCGGCCGGCGGCCGGGGTGGCCGTCGCCGTCGCCCGTCTCCTCCTGCGGACGCGCGGCGCTCAGGGCGCCCAGCTCGCGCAGCAGGGTGACGCCGTCGTTGATGGCCCGGGAGTCCGGCGGCTCCACGAACGGGAAGTTCTCGACATCCTTCGGCCCGCGGGCGACGCCCATCGCGGTCATCTGGAGGATAACCGCGGCGAGGTTGGTGCGCAGGATTTCGGGGTCGGTGAACGGCGGCCGGGACTCGAAGTCCTCCTCCGAGTAGAGCCGGATGGCGATGCCGTCGGAGACGCGCCCGCAGCGGCCGGAGCGCTGGCTGGCGGAGGCCTGCGAGACCCGCTCGATCGGCAGGCGCTGGACCTTGGTGCGGTGCGAGTACCGCGAGATGCGGGCGGTGCCGGTGTCAATGACGTACTTGATGCCCGGAACCGTCAGGGAGGTCTCGGCGACGTTGGTGGCGAGCACGATCCTGCGTTTGCTGCCGGGATGGAACACCTTGTGCTGTTCCTGCAGGCTCAGCCGCGCGAAGAGCGGGAGCACCTCGGTGCCGGCCAGCTTCCGGTTCGACTGGATCCTGCCGTTGAGCGCCTCGGCGGCGTCACGGATTTCGCGTTCGCCGGAGAAGAAGATCAGGATGTCGCCGGGCGCCTCCTGCGCGAGTTCGTCGACGGCGTCGCAGACGGCGTCCAGCGGATCGCGGTCCTCTTCGAGTTCGTCGTCGGAGGCGGCAGCTGCAGCGTCGTCGGCGCTGTCACCGGCGGCCCCGCCGGCAGGCTGGGACAGCGGACGGTAGCGGATCTCGACCGGATAGGTGCGCCCGGAGACCTCGATGATGGGCGAGGGCTCCTCTTCGCTGCCGAAGTGCTTGGCGAAGCGCTGCGGATCGATGGTGGCCGAGGTGATGATGATCTTCAGGTCCGGCCGCTGCGGCAGGATCCGCTTGAGGTACCCGAGGATGAAGTCGATGTTGAGGCTGCGTTCATGGGCCTCGTCGATGATGATGGCGTTGTACCGGCGCAGCAGCTTGTCGCGCCGGATCTCGGCCAGCAGGATGCCGTCGGTCATGAGCTTGACCTTGGTGTTGCGTCCGACCTCCCCGGTGAAGCGGACCTGGAAGCCGACTTCCTGTCCGATCTCGACGCCGAGTTCCTCCGCGATGCGCTCTGCGACCGTGCGGGCGGCCAGCCGGCGCGGCTGCGTGTGGCCGATCAGCCCGTTCTCGCCCAGGCCAAGCTCCAGGCACATCTTCGGAATCTGGGTCGTCTTACCGGAACCGGTCTCGCCGGCGATGATGGTCACCTGGTTGGCCGCAATAGCGGCCATCAGGTCCTCGCGGCGCTCGGAGACCGGCAGCTCGGCGGGGTAGGAGATATGCAGTGTCATGGCTGCACACAGTCTACTGGGAACTGCCGGCGCGGCGGTTCCGGGTCAAAGAAGTGCCCGGTCCCTGTCGGGGCCGGGCAGCGGGTGGTGGACGGGCGCCGGTCGGGATGGTGGTGCGGGTGCTGCGGGCCCAGGAACTGCTCGAGACCACCGACCTGACCATCGACGAAAGCGCCCGCGAATCCGGGTTCGGCCACTCGGTGCTGTTACGGCACCACTACGCCAAGGTGCTGGACACCAGTCCGCAGTCCTACCGCCGCACCTTCCGCGGACACCTGGCCGCCGCAGTCTAGGGCAGGCAGCCGGGCAGCCCGTCCGACGGCGGCAGGGGCTCGGCCGCCGCTTTGGCTGTCTCGACGAGATCCCGCCAGGGTCCGGTGACGGCCTGTTCGGGCAGGGTGGCACGGTGCTGTCCGGCCCGGATGCTGTACTGGAACCGGTCCGGCTGGCCGGCGGCGGCACTCCGGCCGGACTTGGGGACGGCGTCCCACGGGCAGGCCTCAATGAGGGGCTGCCAGAGGTCCGTATCCTCCGGCGGCGTGGGCTGCACCGTCCACGTCCGCTTCATGCCTGCCATGCCGCCGCTGCGCTGGACAGTGATTTTCATCGGTCTCGGATCGTCAGGAGACAGTAACGTTCATGGCTCTCGGAACGCCGTGAGCCGGGTTACCGTCTGGCTCCAGGGAACTTTACCTTCACAGTTTCCCACGCGGACCGCACGGCGTCATGCTCCGGGGAATCCGCCCCGAACTGCTCCCTGGCGGAGGCGGCCGTGGCCTTGGCGAACGCCCCGAAGGTGGCGGTCGGGGACAGCGTGCCGCCGGTCAGCGTGTCGTACCAGATCCGGCCCGGCGCGTCCCACGCATTGCCGCCAAGCGCGGTGGCAGCCAGGAAGAACGCCCGGTTGGGGATCCCTGAGTTGAGGTGCACCCCGCCGTTGTCAGCGCTCGTGTGAACGTAGCCGTCCATGGAGTCCGGCTGCGGATCCTTGCCGAGTACGTCGTCGTCGTACGCCGTGCCCGGAGCCTTCAGGGAACGCAAAGCGGTCCCCTGCACCTGGTCCGTGAAGAGGCCCTCGCCGATCAGCCAACTGGCTTCCGCCGTCGACTGCTGCCGGACATGCTGCTCAACGAGTGCCCCAAATACATCTGACATCGATTCGTTCAGCGCTCCGGCCTGGTGGCGGTAGACCAGCCCCGCGGAATACTGGGTGACGCCGTGGGCGAGCTCGTGGCCGATCACGCTCAACGACTTCGTGAACCGCTGGAACACCTGTCCGTCGCCGTCGCCGAATACCATCTGCCGGCCGTCCCAGAACGCGTTGTCGTACAGTCGGCCGTAGTGGACCGTGGCCTCAAGGTGGAGGCCGTTGCCGTCGATCGAGTTCCGGCCGAAGGCTTCGGCATAGAGGCGGTGGGTGTGCCCCAGCCCGTCATAGGCCTCGTCGGCGGCGGGATCGCCGGTGGGCGGTTCCCCCTCTTTGCGGACCACGCTGCCGGGGAGTTGCTCGGCGAACTCGGCGTCGTAGACCGTCCGTTCCGGCGGGGCCGGCTGGGGTTCGCGCATTCCCGGATGGCTGCCGGGCCTTGGCACGGCGCGGGTCGCGTGGAAGCCCGGGACGTGGTGCAGGGCTTCCTTCGCCGCACGGGCGGCGTCGGAGAACTCCGGTTCGCGCTGGGCTGCCAGACGGCGGAGCATGTATGGAGGAATGATGGAACAGTGCATGTGAGACCCCTTAGTGCTTCGGCGGGATCCCGTGGTGGTGCGGCAACCGGCACCCAGTCCAGCCACCCGGCCGCCGGAACCCCGCTGCCGATGCAGACAGCCTACGAGCGTGCACCGACAATTGGCAGGGTGGCGCGCCTCATTCTTCCGCAACAGCGCGTCTGGTGCCGGCCTCCCCGGCTCCGGCCCGTACCTTCTACCCGGCCGCCCGGGGTGCCCCCGGGTTAAGGACGAACTCTTGCAGCATGGTCCATAGATTCGTGGTGGTCCAGTAGATCAGGACACCCACGGGGAAGAAGATGCCGCCCGCGCCGAAGACGATTGGCAACCCGGAGAGCACCGCTTTCTGCTGGCGCATGAACGGGCCGGCCGTCGACTCCGCGGAGACAGCCCACGCCGTGACCACGTCGCCGCCCCCGGGCGTGCCATGGAGCAGGAACGCGGAGAGCGGGACACCGAAGATGCTGGACTCGTCGAACTGAACCACCTGCTCGTGGCTCATCGCGCCGATGCCCGCACCGCTGGTGGCCGCCGTCGTAATGCCGGACAACACGGTGAAGAGCGCAAAGAAGAACGGCACCTGGATCAGCAGGGGCAGGCAGGCCGAGAGCGGGTTGGTGCCGTGCGTCCTGTAGAGGGCCATCTGTTCCTGCACCATGGCCTGGCGGGAGAGATGGTCCGTCCTGCCCTTGTACGTGTCCTGGAGCTTCTTCAAATCCGGCTGCAGCAGCCGCATGCCGCGCCGGGCCTTGATCTGCTTGACGAACACGGGAATCAGGGCGGCGCGGATGGCCAGCACCAGCCCAATGATGGACAGCGTCCACGTCCAGCCGCTGGCGGCGGGCATGCCGGGGGCGCTCAGGCCGTCATGGAGCCCCACCATGATGGCCGACACCAGCCACTGGAACGGAAACAGCAGCGCTGCACCGACGTCCATCCGATGCCCCCATTCGTAGGGCCGCAGCGCGGCCTTTGACCCTGCACCCTGTCAGCCAACACGAAAGAACCCCCAGAATCCATTGGATCCTAGGGGTTCTTGTGTGTGCCCTCGATTGGAATCGAACCAACGACCTTCTGCTCCGGAGGCAGACGCTCTATCCCCTGAGCTACGAGGGCAGTCAGGGTTCCTGCCGTTACCGGCGGGACGTCCTAGAGCTTAGCAGGAAGGTGGGCTCGAAGGGAAAATCGGCGCGCTCAGTAGCCCGCGAAGGAGTCCACATGGATCCTCCGTGCCCCGGCCCGCGATGTCCTGGACAAGTTCCTTCAGCGCGGCGCCGTCGACCCGGAGGTCAGCCGTGGGTGGGTTCGCCGGTGATCCGGTGGTCGGCGTGGTTGATGGTTTCGCGGATGAGCCGGACGAGGTGTCCGTCGTGCAGGGAGTAGATGACGTGGCGTCCGTCTTTGCGGGTGTCCACGAGTCCGCTGAGACGGAGTTTGGCCAGGTGCTGGCTGGCCACGGTCCGCGGCACCCCGGCTGCGGCGGTGAGCTCGGTGACGGTCTTGGGACCTTCGGCGAGCTGCCAGAGCAGGTGCAGGCGGGTCGGTTCCGCGAGCATCCGCAACGTGCCGGCGGCGGATTCCAGCAGTCGCGGTCCCGGGGTGACCGGATGGGCCAGGGACGGAATGTCAGGGGCGGGGACGGGTGCGCTGTCCGCGTGACTGCTCAACGTTCTGCTCCTTCCCTCGCCAGTTCCTTGCCTGCTGCGGGGTGGTGCGGCGGCCAGGACAGGAAGGCACCTGCACTGCCTATCATCGCAATAATTGTCAGCGCCACGGCGGCCCAGCCCAAACCGGCCATCGCCCCGACCCACCCGGCCAGCGGATACGTCAGGATGTAGCATGCGTGCGAGAGGGAGAACTGGGCCGTGAACACGTACGGCCGGGTCTCTTCCGTCGACGCGTCCCGCAGCAGCCGTGAGGAGGGTGTGAGGATGGTGGAGTTCGCGGCTCCCAGTACGAACCACAAGCCCAGCAGCAGCCACCAGCCAGACCCGGGGACGCCCAGCAGCGTCAGCGCCGCCGCGCCGGCCAGGACGAGCGGAATAACGGCGGCTCCGGAGAGCATCACGGCCCGGTCACCGAACCGGTCCAGGACCCGTGGCGCAGACAAGGCCACGATCATGGACCCGACACCGAAGCATGCCAGAGCCAGGGCGAGATCCGTGTCGGGCCGGTGCAGGACGTCCCGGACGTAGACCACCGTGTTGACCAGCACCAGCGCCGTCGGCGCCGCGACGACAAGGTTCAGGGCCAGCAGGGACCGGAGCCGGGGTTTCCGCCAGAAAATCCGGGCACCCAGGGTCGTCCGGTGCCACAAAGACGTCTGCGGGGGCCCGGAGACGGCGGCCCGCGGCAGGACAGTGATCGCGACCATTAAGGCCGAAAAGACGAACCCGCCAACGGTGCCCACGAAAAGGTTGTTGTAGCTGACCAGGGTCAGCAGCAGCGCGGCGATGGCCGGACTGACCAGGGCCTCCATGTCATAGGCCAGCCGGGACAGTGACAGCGCCCGGGTGTAGTCCTTCTCCTGGGTAAGGATGGACGGGATCAGGGACTGGAACGCCGGGGTAAACGTCGCCGACGCGGACTGGAGCAGGAAGATCACGACGTAGATGTGCCACACGTCGGTGATGAACGGCAGGCACATCGCCATCGCGGCACGGATCAGGTCCGCCCCGATCAGGACCCGTTTCTTCGGCCACCGCGCCACGAGGGCATTGATCACCGGAGCCAGGCCCACATAGGCAAGCATCTTGATCGTCAGCGCGGTGCCGAGCACGGCGCCGGCATTGCTGCCGGCCAGGTCGTACGCCAGCAGCCCCAGCGCAACGGTCAGCAGTCCAGTGCCAATCAGGGCCACGATCTGCGCGGCGAACAGCCGCCGGTAGGTCCCATTCCGCAGAACAGACAACATCAGCCAAACCCCTTAGGTACATACGTGCATGTCTATGCACTCATAATAGAGGGTTGTTTTTTGATCCTGCACCGGAGGCAGACGGGCCGCAGATTGCCGGTTTGGGTTGCCCATCCGGCTGCCGGCGCTGCGTCGGGGTTCGGTAGTGTCGGTTCATGGACAGCGGCACTTTGCTCAACTTCTTGCTGGTTCTCTTTTTTGTGCTGTTGGGAGGGGTCTTCGCCGGTACGGAAATGGCGTTGGTGTCCCTTCGCGAGAGCCAGGTGCGTCAGATAGAGAAGCTGGGGAAGGGCGGGGCCAGGACTGCCGCTTTGGCCCGGAATCCCAATCGATTCCTCTCAACTGTCCAGATTGGTGTGACGCTGTCGGGCTTCTTCTCAGCCGCTTATGGTGCTTCCACGATTGCACCCGACGTGGAACCCCTCCTGGAAGGACTGGGGTTGGGCCCCGCGGCAGAACCGGTGTCCTTTATCGGAATGACGTTGCTGGTGGCATATCTGTCCCTGGTGCTGGGTGAGCTGGTGCCCAAGAGGCTGGCGATGCAGAACGCGGTTGGCTTCACGAAGGTTCTGGCCCCTCCGCTGAACACCCTTGCGGAAATCATGCGACCCGTCATCTGGGGGCTGTCTGTCTCAACCAATGCCCTGGTCAAGCTCTTGGGCGGCGACCCGCACGCCAAACAGCAGAGCGTCAGCTCCGAGGAACTGTGGGACATGGTCGCGGAGAGCGACATGCTGGAAGAACACAGCCGAAACATCCTCAGTGACGTGTTTGGGGCCGGGGACCGCTCCCTCCACGAAGTCATGCGCCCCCGCACTGAGGTGGCATTCATCGACGGTGCACTGAGTATTGCGGCCGCCCGCAGCATCGTCAGGGATGGCCCGTACTCGCGCTATCCCGTGATTGGCCGGACCCCGGATGACGTGCTCGGATTCGTCCACCTTCGTGACCTGATGCCCCGCGGCGGCGAGTATGACGAGGGGACAGTGAAGAGCATTGTTCGTGAGATTCTTCCGCTGCCGGGAACGAACAGGGTGCTGCCTTCGCTGGCCAGAATGCGCAGACAGGGTCATCACATCGCGCTGGTGGTTGACGAGTATGGGGGCACGGACGGCATCGTCACCTTGGAGGATCTGGTCGAGGAACTGGTGGGTGAAATCTACGATGAGTTCGACACCGGAGCCGACCACGAGGATCGCGTGAGCGTAACCAACGGTTCTGTCGACGTCGACGGCGGCCTGATTCTGCAGGAGTTTGAGTCAGCGACCGGCATGGCACTGCCTGACGGGCATTACGAAACAGTCGCCGGATTTGTCATGGATCGTCTCGGCCGCCTGCCCCGGAACGGGGACCAGATGGAAGTGGCAGAGCACGTGTTGACGGTGGTCGCGATGGACGGCTTGCGCATTGGGCGGATCCGGGTCGCGCCCGTGACCGGCAACCCGCTGGAACCTTGAGCTGTCACTACCGGCGCCAAATTCCGCGACACTGCAGGCCACCGGTAGGCTGGAGCCGTGACCCCTGAAGAACTCTCCCTCGCCATATCCGCCTGCCTGAAGGACGCCGTCGCTGCCGGTGACATTGCCCTCTCCGCATCCGATGTCCCGGATGAGGTGCGCGTTGAGCGTCCGAAGAACCGGGACCACGGCGACTGGGCCACCAACATTGCCCTTCAGCTGGCCAAAACGGCGGGCACCAACCCCCGGGAGTTTGCCTCCGTCCTGAGTGCCCGGCTGAAGTCCATCGACGGGGTCTCCGCCGTCGACATCGCCGGTCCGGGGTTCCTGAACATCACCGTGGACGCTGCCGCCGCCGGTGCCCTGGCCAAGGCCATCGTCGAGGCCGGGCCGGAGTATGGAACCAACACCGCGCTCGCAGGCCACACGGTCAACATGGAATTCGTCTCCGCCAACCCCACCGGCCCGCTGCACATCGGCCACACCCGCTGGGCGGCCCTGGGCGACGCGATTGCCAGGGTCCTCCGGGCCTCCGGCGCCGACGTCACGGCCGAGTACTACATCAATGACGCCGGGTCGCAGATGGACGTCTTCGCCCACTCGGTCCTGTCCCGGCTCCACGGCCGCGGGGTCCCGGAGGGCGGCTACCCCGGCGAGTACATCGCCGATCTTGGCCACGAGGTGCTGACCCGGCACCCGGACATCCGCGAACTGACCGACGTCGCCGCGCTGCCGGTGATCCGCGGCGCGGCCTACAAGGCCCAGCTGCATGACATCAAGCGCACCCTGGCCGAGTTCGGCGTCGCCTTCGATGTCTACTTCTCCGAGCAGGAACTCCACGACGGCGGCGCGATCGAGGACGCCGTCGCGCGGCTCCGGGAGCAGGGACACGTGTACGACGACGGCGGCGCAGTCTGGCTGCGCACCACGGACTTCGGTGACGACAAGGACCGCGTGATGATCCGCGCGAACGGCGAGCCGACGTACTTCGCCGCCGACGCCGCCTACTACCTGTCAAAAAAGGACCGCGGTTACACCGAGAAAATCTACCTGCTCGGCGCGGACCACCACGGCTACATCAACCGGCTCAAGGCCATTGCGGCCGCCGCCGGGGACGACCCCGAGGTCAACATCGAGGTCCTGATCGGCCAGCTGGTCTCCGTCAACGGCGCCAAGCTCTCCAAGCGTGCCGGAAACATCATCGAGCTCAAGGACCTCATCTCCTGGCTGGGCAAGGACGCGGTCCGCTACTCGCTGGCACGTTTCCCGGCTGATTCGCCGCTGACCCTGGACCCGGAACTGCTCAAGAAGCACAGCAACGAGAACCCGGTGTTCTACGTCCAGTACGCGCACGCCCGTTCCCGCGGCACGGCCCGCAATGCCGTTGCCGCCGGGGTGCAGCGCCGTGTGGACGGCAAAGACTGCTTTGAAGCATCCCTGCTCGAGCACGCGACCGAGAACGAGCTGCTCTCCTACCTCGGCAGCTACCCCTCGATTGTGGCCAAGGCCGCCGAACTGCGCGAGCCGCACCGCGTGGCCCGCCACCTCGAGGTCGTCGCCGGCGCCTACCACCGCTGGTACGACGCCTGCCGTGTCGCGCCGCTCGGCGACGAGCCGATCACCGATCTCAACCGCACCCGTCTGTGGCTCAACGACGCCACGAGCCAGGTGCTGGCCAACGGGCTGGAACTACTGGGCGTCTCGGCGCCGGAACGGATGTAACCGCCATGACCACGAACCCGTCCACCACCGGCGGCGCGGCGTCCCCGCTCGCGCCGGAATGGCTGGCCGTCCCCGCTGACCTCAATGCCCTGCACGAGCCGCTGTGGGCCGCCGGGGCCGCCCGGAACGACACCGGCGAACTGGCCATTGACGGCATCACCGTCAGCGAGCTCCAGCGCCAGTTCGGCACGCCCCTGTTCGTGATGAGCGAGAACGACTTCCGGGCCCGTGCCCGCGCCTTTTCCGACGCCTTCAACGACGCCTTCGCTGACATCTGCGGGGGTGTGGACGTCTACTACGCCGGCAAGTCCTTCCTGTGCACGGCAGTGGTCCGCTGGGTGGAGGAAGAGGGGCTGCGGCTGGATACGGCCTCCGGCGGCGAACTTGCCGTCGCCGTCCGCGCCGGGATCCCCGGCCCTGACGTCGCGCTCCACGGCAACAACAAGTCCGACGGCGAGATCCACCGGGCGCTGGATCTGAAACTGGGGCGGATCGTGGTCGACAGCCTCGCCGAACTCGAGCGCGTCGCGAAGATTGCCGGCGCCCGCGGTGAAACCGCGAAGGTCATGCTGCGGCTGACCCCGGGCGTGCACGCGCACACCCACGAATTCATCGCCACGGCCCACGAGGACCAGAAATTCGGCCTCTCCATGGCCGGGGACTCCACCGAGCAGGCCGGGCTGTCCGCAGCCGAGGAAGCCGTGGCCGCGGCGTCGGGCCACCCCAGCATCGAACTGCTGGGCCTGCACTGCCACATCGGATCGCAGATCTTCGAACCCGACGGCTTCGCCCTCGCCGCGGAGAAGCTGCTGGACTTCCTCGCCGCGATGCAGGCCAAGTACTCGATCGAGCTCCCCGAGCTTGACCTCGGCGGCGGCTACGGCATCGCCTACACGGCCGTGGACACCCCGCGCCCGGCCGCCGAAATCGCCCAGGCGATGGCCGCCGTCGTCCGCTCCAAATGCGCTGAGCTGGGGATTTCCGCCCCGCGCATTTCGATCGAGCCGGGCCGTGCGATCGTCGGCAGCACCACCTTCACGCTCTACGAAGTAGGCACCCTGAAGACGGTCCGGGTCGATGCGCCGGCCGCCGGCAGCGGAGAACCCGGCGAAAACGTTACGTACCCGCGCCGGTATGTGTCGGTGGACGGCGGCATGAGCGATAACCCGCGTCCCGTGCTGTACGACGCGGATTACTCGGCGATTCTGGCCTCCCGGGCGTCGGACGCAGCCCCGCAGCTTTCCCGGGTTGTGGGCAAACATTGCGAGAGCGGCGACATAGTTGTTAGAGATGTATACCTGCCCGAGGACGTGGCAGCCGGTGATCTGCTCGCTGTACCGGGCACCGGCGCTTACTGCTGGGCCCTGTCAAGCAACTACAACTATCTGGCCCGGCCGGGCGTTGTCGCTGTGCGCGACGGATCTGCCCGGCTCATTGTCCGCGGGGAAACCGAAGAAGATCTGCTCAACCGCGACATGGGAGTCTGAATGACTGAATTGCGAACCCTGAAAGTAGCCCTGCTGGGCTGTGGCAACGTCGGGGCCCAGGTTGCGCGGATTCTCCTGGACGATGCCGACATGCTGGCCTCGCGCGCCGGCGCCCGCCTGGAGCTGGCCGGCATCGCCGTGCGAAACCTCGACGCACCCCGTGACGTTGAACTGCCCCGCGGACTGTTCACCACCGACGCCGAGGCCCTGGTCAAGGACGCCGATCTGGTGATCGAGCTGATGGGCGGGATCGAACCCGCGCGGACCCTGATCCTGACCGCCATGCGCAGCGGCGCCTGCGTGGTCACCGGCAACAAGGCCCTGGTAGCCAAAGATGGTCCGACGCTCCACGAGGAAGCGGACAAGGCCGGTGTGCAGCTGTCCTACGAGGCCGCCGTTGCCGGCGCGATCCCCATCCTGCGGCCCATCCGGGACAGCCTCTCCGGCGACCGGATCACCCGGGTGCTCGGCATCGTCAACGGAACCACCAATTTCATCCTGGACCAGATGGATTCCACCGGGGCGCAGTTCGCTGACGCCCTGGACCAGGCCCAGCGCCTGGGCTACGCGGAAGCCGACCCCACCGCCGACGTCGAGGGCCACGATGCCGCCTCCAAGGCCGCGATCCTTGCCTCGCTGTCCTTCCACACCCGCTTCTCCCTGGACGACGTGTACTGCGAGGGCATCAGCTCCGTCACGGCCGCCGACATCGCCGCGGCGAAGGACGCCGGGTTCGTGATCAAGCTGCTGGCGATCGCCGAGAAGCTCCCCGCCGCAGGCACGGAAACAGCCGACGGGAGCGCCGGCGTGTCCGTCCGCGTGCACCCGACCCTGCTGCCGCGCGAACACCCGCTGGCAGCGGTGCGCGGAGCGTTCAACGCCGTCTTCATCGAGGCCGAAAACGCCGGTGAGCTGATGTTCTACGGCCAGGGCGCCGGCGGCAAACCGACCGCCTCCGCCGTGATGGGCGACCTCATCTCCGCTGCCCGCAGCATCGTCCTGGGCGGTCCCGGCCGCGCAGAGACCACAACGGGCCAGGTGCCCGCGCTTCCCATCACCGCCGCTGTCACCAGCTACTACATCGGCCTCGATGTTGCGGACCAGCCCGGTGTGCTGGCCAGGATCGCCCAGCTCTTCGCCGAGCACGGCGTTTCCATTGAAATCATGCGGCAGACGATCCACCGGGATGCTGATTCCAATACCGAATCGGCGGAACTCCGGATCGTGACCCACCGCGCAAGCGAGGCTGCACTGGCAGCCACCGTCGAGGCCGTCAAGGGCCTGGACGTCATCAATTCCGTTACATCCGTACTGCGGGTAGAAGGAGTCTAAGTGGCTCACCAATGGCGCGGCGTTATCCGCGAATACGCTGAACGACTGCCGGTCACCGAGGCGACCAAGGTCATCACTCTGGGGGAGGGCGGGACCCCGCTGGTTTACGCGCAGCAGCTTTCCGCGCTCACCGGCAGTGAGGTGTACCTCAAGGTCGAGGGGATGAACCCGACCGGCTCCTTTAAGGACCGCGGCATGACCATGGCCATGACGGCTGCGGTTGCCTCCGGGGCCAAGGCCGTGGTCTGCGCCTCCACGGGAAACACCTCGGCCTCTGCTGCCGCGTATGCCACCGCGGCCGGACTCACCTGCGTGGTGCTGGTGCCCGAAGGCAAGATCTCGATGGGGAAGCTGAGCCAGGCGATCGCGCACGGCGCAACCCTGCTGCAGGTCGACGGCAACTTCGACAACTGCCTCGACATTGCCCGCAAGCTGGGGGAGTCCTACCCGGTGTTCCTGGTCAACTCGGTCAACCCGGCCCGGATCGAGGGCCAGAAAACCGGCGCCTTCGAGGTGGTCGACTGGCTCGGCGACGCCCCGGACTACCACGTGCTCCCGGTGGGCAACGCCGGCAACATTACCGCGTACTGGAAGGGCTACAAGGAATACTGCGCGCCGTTCGAGTCCGCCACCGCCGGAACACTGGCCGCAGTCTCCACCAGGACCCCGGTCATGTGGGGCTTCCAGGCCGCCGGCGCGGCACCGTTCGTCGCCGGCCACCCGATCACGGAACCTGACACGATTGCGACCGCCATCCGGATCGGCAACCCCGCATCATGGGACTTCGCCATCGCCGCGCGCGACGAGTCCGGCGGCGTGATCGAAGCGGTGACGGACGAGGAAATCCTGTCCGCCCACCGCTGGCTGTCCGCCCGTGAAGGCGTTTTCGTCGAGCCGGGCTCCGCCGCCGGCGTCGCCGGCCTGATCAAGAAGCACGCTGCCGGCGAAGTGCCGGCCGGCAAGACCATCGTCATCACGGTCACCGGCCACGGACTCAAGGACCCGCAGTGGGCGCTCCGCACCGAGGACGGCAGCGAGGTGCAGCCCGTCAAGGTCTCGAACGACGTGGTCACCGTGGCCACGGCCCTGGGACTGGAAGAAAAGTAACCGTGGAAACCACCCTCACCATCCCGGCCGAGTCCGCCGCCGACACGCCGGCGGTTCCGGCCGGGCAGCTCGTCACCGTCCGCGTGCCGGCCACCAGCGCGAACCTCGGCCCCGGGTATGACAGCCTCGGCCTGGCGCTGACGCTGTTCGACACGCTGACGGTGGAAACCCTGGACAGCGGCGAGTTGGAATTCGAGCTCAGCGGTGAAGGGGCGGAATCCCTGCCCCGCGATGCCAGCCATTTGGTGGTCAGGGCCATTACAGAGGCCCTGCACCGCCTGGGCTTCCGGCACGACGGCCTTCGGATCACGGCCGACAATATCAATCCGCACGGCCGCGGCCTGGGCTCCTCCGCCTGTGCCGTCGTCGCCGCGGTGACCGCCGCCAATGCCCTGGTTCCGGAGGCGGCGCGCCGGGGCAAGGACTGGGTCCTGCAGCTCACCAGTGAGATGGAAGGGCACCCGGACAACGTCGCACCCGCGATATTCGGCGGTCTGGCGCTGTCATGGCAGGACAGTGACCAGTACAGCAGCACCTGCGCGGCGGTCGCCTCCGCGGTCATTCCGGTGGTTGCCGTGCCGGACTTTGAACTCTCCACCGACACCGCACGGGCGCTGCTGCCTGCCTCGGTGGGCCACCACGCCGCGGCGATGAACTCCGGCCGCGCGGCCCTGCTGATCCACGCCCTGACGCAAAAGCCGGAATTTCTGCTGGCCGGCACCGAGGACTACCTGCACCAGAGCTACCGCGCCGAGGCCATGCGCCCCAGCGCGGACCTGATCGCGGCGCTGCGGCGGGCGGGTTTTGCCGCCGTCGTCTCCGGCGCCGGACCGACCGTGCTGGTCCTCGCCAACGGGGAGGCCCAGGCCGAGGCCGCCGTCGGGTTCATCGGCACCTTCACGTCCGGCAACACGCCGGACGTGGGCTGGCGTGTGATGAAGCTGGCTGTGGACGTTGAAGGTGCTAAAGTGGAAGTGCACCGGCGGTAATCACGCAGGCAGTAATTCAGTCATTGTCACTAACCTGTCAGTAGCTCAGTCACTGTTCAAAAGACCGCGATGTTGGCCCAGTTCCCGCTCTCATCTTTCACTGCGCAATATTGTCCGGTGCCACCTGCTTTTGGTCTGACGCAGGAATCCGCAGAAACAATCTCTGCACCCCTGAAAAGTCAGCCCGCCGTTCCTTATCGTCCGGAACGCGCCAGGTGGAGCTGTATCCGGCCGTGCTGGCCAATATCCATCCGGCAAGGCCGAAATCCCGGCTGCAGATCTGAACTGCAGCCCAGATCAAATCATCGCGTCCAGCTCCTAGCCTGGACGCCGTCGAGGGGGAAGGATCCTTCGTGACCGAAACCACTGAGCTGTCTTCAGCTGTGGAAACATCATCTTCTGCTGCCGGATCGTCTACGGCAGCACCCGCTAAGAGCAGCGGCCTCGCCGGCCTCAAGCTCGCCCAGCTCCAGGCTCTTGCCAGCCAGCTGGGGATTTCCGGCGGTTCGCGGATGCGGAAGGGCGACCTTGTGTCGGCCATTTCCGCCCACCGTGCCGGTACCCCGGTGAGCAAGGCTCCGGCCCGCGCTGCTGAAAAGGCGACCGACAACCGTACCGTCGCCCAGGCTGCGGCGCCTGCTGCCGCCGACTCCGAGGCCCCGGCCCAGGAGAACCCGCGTGCCCGCGGGCGTGGCCGCAGCCGCCGCGCCGGCAGCGACGGCGTCATCACGACTCCCGCCGCCGAGGCACCCGCAGCCGCTCCGTCCGTGGAGGCCCCCGCGGCGTCCGCAGAGGCTGGTTCGGCCGAGAACGGCTCTGCCGCTGCTGGTTCTGCCGCTTCGGCTGAAGGCGGGGACCGCACCCGCCAGCCGCGCACCCGCAACCGCCGCCGCGGCGAAGCCGCCGCGCAGGCCGGAGGCCAGGTTCCGGAACAGTCTGCCGGTCAGGGCGCAGCCCCGACCGCTGTCGAGGCCCCGGCCGAACAGCGTCAGGCTGAGCCGCGCACGGAACAGCGCACTGAACAGCGCCAGGCGGAGCAGGGCAGCGAAGACGGCCAGCGCCGGGACGGCACCCGCACCCGCGGCGGCCGCGACGAGGCTGCAGGCACCCGCGACAACGCCCGCGACACCCGCGACAACAACCGCGACAGTGACGACAGCGACGGCGGCAGCCGCCGGAACCGCCGGAACCGGCGTGACCGCAACGACCGTCCCGAGCGCTCCGAGCGCTCCGGCGGGCAGGACAGCCGCGACAACACCTCGCGCAACGACCGCTTCCGCGACCGCAACGACCGCCGTCGGGGACGCGTGCAGGGACCGGACGTCGACGACGTCGAGGTCACCGAGGACGACGTCCTGCTGCCCGTCGCCGGCATCCTGGACGTGCTGGAGAACTACGCGTTCATCCGCACCTCCGGCTACCTGCCGGGCCCGAACGACGTCTACGTCTCGCTCGCCCAGGTCAAGAAGTCCAACCTGCGCAAGGGTGACGCCGTCGTCGGTGCCATCCGTGCACCGCGTGAAGGTGAGGCCCAGCCGTCGAACCAGCAGCAGACCGCGCGGCAGAAGTTCAACGCCCTGGTCCGCGTCACCTCGGTCAACGGCAAGACCCCCGAGGAACTCAAGGACCGCGTCGAATTTGCGAAGCTCGTCCCGCTGTACCCCTCCGAGCGCCTGCGCCTCGAGACGGACCCGAAGAAGATCGGCCCCCGCGTCATCGACCTGGTTGCCCCGATCGGCAAGGGCCAGCGCGGCCTGATCGTTTCGCCGCCGAAGGCCGGCAAGACGCTCATTCTCCAGTCCATCGCCAACGCCATCACCATCAACAATCCTGAGGTCCACCTCATGATGGTGCTCGTTGACGAACGCCCTGAAGAAGTCACTGACATGCAGCGCACCGTCAAGGGTGAGGTCATTGCCTCCACCTTCGACCGTCCCGCCGACGACCACACCACCGTGGCCGAGCTCTCCATCGAGCGTGCCAAGCGCCTCGTGGAAATGGGCATGGACGTGGTGGTTCTCCTCGATTCGATGACCCGCCTGGGCCGTGCCTACAACCTGGCGGCGCCGGCATCCGGCCGTATCCTCTCCGGCGGCGTCGACTCCGCAGCGCTGTACCCGCCGAAGCGTTTCTTCGGTGCAGCCCGCAACATCGAAAACGGTGGATCACTGACCATCCTGGCCACCGCGCTCGTCGAGACCGGTTCCAAGATGGACGAGGTCATCTTCGAAGAGTTCAAGGGCACGGGCAACATGGAACTGCGCCTGTCCCGCCAGCTTGCGGACAAGCGCATCTTCCCGGCCGTGGACGTCAACGCGTCCGGTACCCGCCGTGAGGAAAACCTGCTGTCCCCCGAGGAAGTCAAGATCATGTGGAAGCTGCGCCGCGTCCTTTCCGGACTCGAAACACAGCAGAGCCTTGAGCTGCTGACCAATAAGATCCGGGAGACCCAGAGCAACGTCGAGTTCCTCATGCAGGTGCAGAAGACGACGCTTGGTGCGAAGTCCGATAACGACAAGTAGCGACGCGTAACCGCTCGGACAGTGGCGGGCCTTCAGGGCCGCCACTGTCCCGGGCGGTTGTTGCGTTAACCGGGTACCCCGCGTCAGAAAACAACGCGGGGTCACCTGGAGCCCATGAGGGCCCTTGGCATGGGCGGTAAGTGACCCCGCGTTGCAGTAACTAGACTTGGAAGAGTCGAAAGAGGTTTTGAAAATGTTTGAGTCCGTACAGGGCCTGTTGGATGAGCATGACGCTATCCAGGCACAGCTTGGAGATCCTGCTGTTTATGCTGACCAGAAGCTGGCCCGGAAGCTGGGGCGGCGTTCTGCTCAGCTGAACGGCATTGTCGAGGCATACCATGCCTGGCACGGCATCGAGGACGACCTTGCGGCTGCCAGGGAAATGGCGGGGGAGGACCCCGAGTTTGCGGCCGAGGTGCCCGAGCTTGAGGCTGCCCTGGAGACGGCTGCGGCCAAGCTGCGCCGGCTGCTGATCCCGCGCGACCCGGACGATGCCCGCAACGTGATCCTCGAAGTCAAGGGCGGCGAAGGCGGCGACGAGGCTGCCCTGTTCGCGGCCGACCTGCTGCGGATGTACACCCGGTACGCGGAATCCCGCGGCTGGAAGACCGAGATGATCTCCGCCAACGAATCGGACCTGGGCGGTTACAAGGACGTCCAGGTGGCCATCAAGGGCAACTCGAACGATCCGGCCGAGGGCGTCTATGCGCGGCTCAAGTTCGAAGGCGGCGTGCACCGTGTGCAGCGCGTTCCCGTGACGGAATCCCAGGGCCGCATCCACACCTCCGCGGCCGGCGTGCTGGTGCTCCCGGAAGTTGACGAGCCCGAAGAACTTGAGATCAACCAGAACGACCTCAAGATCGACGTCTACCGTTCCTCCGGCCCCGGCGGCCAGTCCGTGAACACCACCGACTCCGCCGTCCGGATCACCCACCTTCCCACCGGAATCGTGGTGGCCATGCAGAACGAGAAGTCGCAGCTGCAGAACCGCGAAGCCGGCATGCGCGTCCTCCGCGCCCGCATCCTGGCGCACCAGCAGGAGCAGATCGACGCCGAGAACTCGGCCCAGCGCAAGTCGCAGATCCGCACCATGGACCGCTCGGAGCGCATCCGGACCTACAACTACCCGGAAAACCGGATCGCGGACCACCGCACCGGCTACAAGGCCTACAACCTGGACCAGGTCATGAACGGCGACCTGGAACCGGTCATCCAATCGGCCATCGAGATGGACGAACAGGCCCGCCTCGACGCCATCGGCGACTGATCCCGGCCCGCACAGTGATGACAGAAGGAGCCGGGCTGAGCCTTGCGGAAGCGGTCCGCGAGGCCACCGCCGTCCTGGCCGCCGCGGGCGTCCCGAGTCCCCGGGCCGACGCCGAACTCCTCGCCGAACACTTGCTCGGCGTCGGGCTCGGCCGGCTCCGCGCCCTGATGCTCGGAGACACCCCGGCCCCGAACGGTTACCAGGAGCTCATCGACGAGCGCGCACGGCGCATTCCGCTGCAGCACATCACCGGCGTCGCGCATTTCCGCTACCTCGAGCTGGCCGTCGGCCCGGGAGTGTTCATTCCCCGGCCGGAAACCGAATCCGTCGTGCAGCTTGTGATTGACAGGCTGCAGGGCCTGGCACATCCCAAGGTGGTGGATCTTGGCACCGGGTCCGGGGCCATCGCCGGCTCGATCGCGCGCGAGGTTCCCGGCGCGGAGGTTCACGCCGTCGAATTCAGCGAGTTTGCCCACGCCTGGGCTGTACGGAACCTGCTGCCGCTCGGCGTCCACCTGATCCGCGGGGATCTGCGCGATGCCCTGCCGGAGCACAACGGGACGTTCGACGCCGTCGTCTCCAATCCGCCGTACATTCCCGCCGATGCGGTCCCCAACGAACCCGAAGTGGCACTGCACGATCCCCCCGAGGCACTGTACGGCGGGGGAGCGGACGGCATGGAACTTCCGACGGCGGCCGCGGCCTCCGCGGCCCGGCTGCTGGTTCCCGGCGGCTACTTCGTGATGGAACACGCCGAAGTGCAGGCCGGCTGGATCGCCGCGATGCTGGAACGCTCCGGGGTGTGGGCCGCGGTGGCCACCCATCGTGACCTCAACGGCAGGGACCGGGCCACCAGCGCCGTCCTTGCCGACCCGGCCGCCTCCCGGTGAACCGGGCAACGCACAAAGTGATGAAAGAATGGGCCAGTGACGACTAGCTACGATTGCGCGGCAGCTGAGCAACGAGCTGCCGGACTTGAACATGCCCAGCGGGCGATCCGGGACCACAAGTGCGTGGTCTTCCCGACGGACACCGTGTACGGGATCGCCGCCGATGCGTTCTCGCCCCTCGCGGTGACCATGCTGCTGGCGTCGAAAGGCCGCAGCCGGAAAATGCCGCCGCCGGTCCTCATCCCTAGGCTCAATGCCCTTGACGGACTCGCCACGGACGTTCCGCCCGAGGCCCGGCGCCTGGCCGAGGCGTTCTGGCCGGGCGGACTCACGCTGATCCTGCATGCCCAGCCGTCCCTGGACTGGGATCTCGGCGAAACCAAGGGCACCGTCGCCCTGCGGATCCCCGCCGACGACGTCGCCCAGGACCTGCTGACGCTCACCGGGCCACTGGCCGTCTCCTCGGCGAACCGCACGGGCCAGGCGGCGGCGCTGACCGCCGCCGAGGCCGAAGCCCAGCTCGCAGAGTCAGTGGAGGTCTACCTCGAAGGCGGGCCACGTCCGGCCGAGGGCGCCGACGCCCTGCCGTCCACCATCGTTGATGCCACCGCCGTGCCGCTGCGGGTGGTCCGCCAGGGCGCCATCAGCCTGGCACGGCTCCGCGAGGTTGTCCCGGCAGTGCTTGGAATAGGAGAGGAACCCTCCGCCGTCGAACCCCCGGAAACCACGACCGAAACCCCCGACACCGCGACCGAAACCCCCTCAGGCAGCAACCCTGACAGCAGCGGCGCACCCGTCCCCGACGATTCCCCAAGGAACTGACATGCAGCCCAAAGTCGCCGTCGCGGCAGTGACCTTCGACCGCCATGAGGAACTCACCCTCCTCCTCAAGGGGTTGGCCGAACAGACCGCCCCGATCCACTCGATCGCGCTCGTCGACTCGGGCACTGTCCCGGCTACCGCGGTCGTTAAGGCCGGCGGGGACAACATCAACTACCTGCGCTCCGAGGCGAACCTCGGCGGCGCCGGGGGTTTCGCCTACGCGATCCTGGCAGCGATGGCCAGCGGCGCGGAGTGGATCTGGATGATGGACGATGACGGCCACCCCGAGGATGCGACCTGCCTCGCCGAACTGCTCAAGACCGCCGAAGAGCACCAGCTCGATATCGTGAGCCCGCTCGTCGCCGCCACGGCCGACCCCAACCGGCTCTCGTTCAACTTCCGGATCAACGGACTATTGACCAACGACCGCTCCCGGCTGGCTCCGATGGGCTACCTTCCGGATATGGTGCACTTCTTCAACGGCGCACTGATCCGCACCGAGGTCTTCTACAAGATCGGCATTCCGGACGTGAAGTTCTTCATCCGGGGCGACGAAGTCGACTTCCTGTCCCGGGTCAAAAAGGCCGGCCTCAAGTACGGCACCCTGGCCACAGTCGCCGTCCAGCACCCCGCCACCTGGACCGAGATGAAGCCGGTCTTCGGCGGCTTCATCACCCCCGTCATCCCCGAGGGCAATTTCAAACGGTACTGCTACTTCCGCAACCGCGGCTACCTCACCCGGAAGTACCGGAACCTGCGCTGGTTCGGCGCGGACATCGTCGGCTTCCCGTACTACTTCCTGAAGACCGGTGACCTCAAGGGTTTCGCGCACTGGTTCCGGGCCTATTCCGCCGGCTTCCGCGGAAAGGGCTTCGGTTCGCCCGCCCAACTGATGTCCGCCCTCAGCTAGGCCGGCATGAAGAACCTGTTTGCCGTCGTCGTCACCTACAACCGTGCCGATTTCCTGCAGAACCTGCTCGAATCCTTCAGCCGCCTGACCACCCGGCCGGACCGGATCGTGGTGGTGGACAACGCCAGCAGCGATCACACCGCTGAGGTTGTCTCCCGCGCCATTGCTGCGGGCGGGCTGCCGATCCAGTACGAACGCCTATCCGCCAATGTCGGCGGCTCCGGCGGCTTCTCCCGCGGCGTTGACCTCGCCCTCGGCGCCGGCGCCGAGTGGCTCTGGCTCATGGACGACGACGTCGAAGTGCTCCCGGGAGCGGTCGAGGCGTTGGAGAAGTTCACGCCGGACTACTCCTGCATGGTCGGCCGCCGCTACGACGCCGCCGGCAAGCCGTTCTTCTGGCAACACCGTTTTGTGGAGGCGCTCGGCGTCTTCCTGCCCGTCTCGGGCGATGTCTTCCGCAAGTCCGAGGTTTTCCCCACCAATGTGGGGAATTTTGAGGGCATGCTGATCAAGGCGTCCGTGGCACGGAACATCGGGCTGCCGGACCCGAGGTTCTTCATCACCTGGGACGACCTCATCTACGGATGGCTGGCAGCGCAGCAGACGCCGGTGGTCTACGTCAACGCCTTTGTCATCAAGAAGGTCCGGGCCCAGCGCCAGGTGGATCTGGGCGTGCGCCACCTCAACGATTCTTCCGACTTGAGCCGCCGCTATGTGATGCGGAACCGGGGCCACGTGGCGCAGTACCTGCGCGTGCACGGCAAGTACAACCGGTTCGGATTCGGTGCCGGGACGGCCCTGACGTATCTGAAAGAAATCGCGCGCCTGGTGTTGGTTGAACGGACCATCAGGGGGGCCGGGGCCCTGTGGCGGGGATGGCGCGAATCACGCGGCATCCTCGCCGACCGCAACTGGCAGCCGATGCCGTCCGTGCCTGCTGCGGCGGACCGGGAACAGGGCTGATTCAGGCACAGATCCGGGTGAACCACCCCTTCGCGACTGGCGCGGACCCGGGTTTCCGGCGCGATACCGATTAGTATCGTGGGAGACCCGGGTGCCGTCCGGCAGTGGCCGGCGGGCAATTTTCGAAACAGGCGCATGGCCGCCGTGGTAGTGGAAGTCGGTTGCAATCTCTGTTGAGTACTAATTCTAAAGCGCGCGAACCCGCCGCAGCACTGGACGAGAAGAAGCCCCCGCTCTGGATCTGGATCCAGCTGTTCCTCGACTCGATGTCGTGGGTCGTGGCGATCGTCCTGGCGCTGCTGCTGCGCTACGAAACGGGCGTCCGCGAAGAGCAGCTTGTCAATGCCATGATCATCATGGCGGTTGCCATCGTGGTGCAGGCCCTGGCCGGCTATGCACTGGCGCTGTACCGCGGCAGGTATCCTTTTGGCAGCTTCCAGGAAGCCAGGGCGCTCGTCTTCGTTACCGTGATTGTGGCCGCCTCCATCACGGTGACCCTGCTGGTGCTTTATGCGGAAATCGGGATCGGCCGCAGTGTCGGACTCATCGCCTTCCCGTTCGCCTGCCTCTTTATGGGGGCCGCCCGCTACGCCAAGAGGCTCTATGTGGAAGGCAAGAACCGTCCGGGCGACGGCGCCCAGAACACCCTGATCTACGGTGCCGGATTCCTCGGCAACTCCCTGCTGACGCGCATGCTCCAGGATGCCGATTCGCCGTATTTCCCGGTGGGGCTGATTGATGACGACCCCACCAAAAAGCACCTGCGGCTGACCGGTGTCCAGGTCCTGGGGCGCGGCGACGACCTGCCGGCCATCATCCGGCGTACCCGGGCCACCGTGCTGGTACTGGCCTTCGCCAACGTCGAGGCCTCCGTCGTCCGGCGTATTTCAGACGCTGTCGCCGGACTGAACGTCAGGGTGCTGGTCCTTCCCCCGCTCCGGGACATGCTCGGCGGCGGTGCGCCCCAGGGCTTCTCCGATTTCCGTGACGTTGCGGTCGAGGACCTGATCGGCCGGCGTCCGGTCGATATCCAGGTCGACGAGATTGCGGGCTACATCAAGGGCAAGCGCGTCCTGGTCACAGGCGCCGGCGGCTCCATCGGATCCGAGCTGTGCCGGCAGATCGTCCAGTTCTTTCCGGCGGAACTGATCATGCTTGACCATGACGAAACCGGGCTGCAGCACACCCAGATCTCCATCACCGGCCGGGGGCTGCTCTCCGGCCGCGACACGGTCCTGGCCAGCATCCGGGACGGGGGCGCCCTCGAGGAGATCTTCGAAGACCGCCGCCCGGAGGTAGTGTTCCATGCTGCCGCCCTCAAACACGCCCCGCTGCTGCAGCAGTATCCGATCGAGGCCTGGAAGACCAACGTTCTCGGCACCCTGAACGTGCTGCGCGCGGCCGAGCGCAGCGGCGTTTCCCACTTCGTGAACATCTCCACGGACAAGGCAGCGAACCCGACGACGGCGCTTGGCCATTCCAAGCGCGTCGCCGAAAAGCTTGCCGCCTGGATGGCAGGCCAGACCGGCCGCAAGTTCGTCTCCGTCCGGTTCGGCAATGTGATGGGCAGCCGGGGCTCGATGCTGCCGCTATTCACTGAACAGATCCGGGTCGGCGGGCCAGTGACGGTGACGGACCCCGAGGTCACCCGTTTCTTTATGACGATTCCGGAGGCCTGCCAGCTCGTGATCCAGGCCGGCGCGATCGGACGCGGCGGCGAAGTCATGATCCTGGACATGGGGGAACCGGTCAAGATCCTTGACGTCGCCCAGCGCATGATTGCTATGTCCGGCAAGAAAGTCGACATCGTCTACACCGGCCTCCGGCCCGGCGAGAAGCTCCACGAGGAACTCGTCGGCATCGGCGAGCTGGGCGAACGCCCCCTGCATCCCAAGATTTCGCACACCCGGGCACACGAACAGGACCCGGCCGGGCTGGACCTCGGTGTCTGGCTCGCCCGCTGCGAGGCCGAGCAGGGCATCGACATCGCGTCCATCCCCGACGACGAGGCGGATGAACCGGGCGAGAGCATGATGGTGGCGTCATGATGCCTCTGTTCCTTGCTGCCGGCATCACCCTGCTGGCCAGCGTCCTGCTTCCGTTTGCGGTGAAGCCGTGGCTGGTCAGGATGGGCGTCGTCGACGTTCCGTCGGCCAGATCCTCACACTCCCGGACCACCATCCGTGGCATGGGGGTGGCCGTTTCCCTGGCCACCGCCGTCGGTTACGCCGCCGCCGTCCTTCTCGGGGCGGTGACGGTGGACCGGTCCGTCTTCCTCGTGGTTCTCTCGGTGATCGTCGCGAGCGCGGCCGTGGGCTGGATCGAAGACCTCCGCGGTCTTTCCATCCAAGGCCGCGCCGCCGCGCAACTGGGGATCGGTGCGGCCGGTTCTTCGGCCCTGCTTGTCCTCACCGGCCAGTCCTTCTGGTGGCTGCCGCTGGCCGCGGTGGCCATTGGGGCCTATATCAACATTGCCAACTTCATGGACGGCATCAACGGTATTTCCGGTTTCCATGGAATCCTTGCAGGCACGGCCTACGCTGTGGCCGGAGCGCTGTCCGGGCAGCCGTGGCTCACCGCTGGCGGTGCGGTGCTCGCCATGGCCTTTCTGGGGTTCCTGCCTTGGAACCTGTCCAGGGGTTCGGTTTTCCTGGGCGACGTCGGAAGCTACCTGCTCGGCGCTTCGGTGGCGGCCCTGGCGGTCGCAGGGTTCCTGAGCGGGGTCTACGTGGAATACGTCCTCACGCCGATCCTGGTTTACCTGGCCGACACAGGCTATACCCTGCTGCGCAGGATCAAGGCGGGCGAACGGTGGTACGCGTCCCACCGTGAGCACGTCTACCAGAGGCTGACCGATGTCGGCTTCTCGCACCTGCAATCGGCCGGCACAGTCGCTGCCTGCACCGCAGCGGTGATTGTCCTCGGGTTCATCGCCGCGACGGCGCCGCTGCCTACAGTGGTGCTCTGCGTCTCCGGAAGCATGGCGGTGCTGGGGCTCTATCTTGCCTCCCCGGACCTGATCCGGCACTTCCGGCGACGGCGGAAGGTCACCCGGGTGCCGGTGGCCTAGGCCGGATTGGCCGCAGATCCCGGTCGGGGCCGTGCCATGTTCTATCTCGTGTAGAATTCAGGAGCGGGTTGACGCCGCGCCCCTTGACCAGCAAACCACCCCTCGACGATTGGGATCGCATGACCTCCAACGCCGAACCCGGACGAACGTCCGGCGCCGGAGCAGTTGGTGTCTCAGGTCCCACAAAATCATTGTGGCTGCGGCTGCTGGCCATCAGTTCGGCCGTTGCCGGCGGCGCCCTGCTCCTCACCAGCCTGGCGGCGCTCCTTCTCGACAGCACGGCTGCGGCGCTGTCGTCCCTGTTCGGCGGGGTGCTGGTGATCGCCTTCTTTTCGATCAGCCTCCTGGTCGGCCATTTCGGCGGCCGCAACCACTCCTCCGGGGCCATTGGGCTGTTCGCGGCCACGTATTTCATCAAGGTCGTCGGCTTTGCCGTGGTGCTGTTTGCCATCGGCAGTCCTGAGTGGCTGAACGCGCGCTGGTTCCTGGCCGGCGCTGTCGTGACTGTGGTCTTGTGGCAGGCCGCTGAAATCTACGGTTTCAGCAAGGCCCGTCTCCAGCTCTACAACGACCCCGAGGCCCCGGAAGGCGGCACTGATGTTTAGCCGCAAAGAGCGCCCCGCGAAGAAGCCCCGCACCCCGGAGAAAATGTCCGGAGCCCCTGGTGTATCGGACAACGGACGCGACGGCGGATACAACGCCGGCATCGCCGTCTTCAGCTACATTATTGGCGGGATCCTCGTCTGGAGTTTGATAGGGTGGGGTCTGGATAATCTGTGGGGAACCCGCTGGATTGTTCTCGCAGGCGCCCTGTTGGGAGCCGCGGGAGGGTTCTATCTTTCTCATATGCACGGCCTCACCAGCCCGGATAAATCGGCCGGCGGGGACAATGCTGCACGTGGCCCGTCCATGGACGAGGATCAGTAATGCCAAATAATTTCACACGGGGAGAGTGCGACAACAACGTTGCCTTTCCCCGACCAACGCCCAATGATGGACACTGCAGAGAGGAAACGCGTTGATCGCGCTTGCGCTCCCGGCCCAAGATTCAGGAACTTTTACGCCTCCTGGAATTGAAGAAATCCACCTGCCGGCAATCGTGCCGTGGGGGGCGGCCGACGGATTCTCCAAGCAGATGCTGCTGGTAATCCTTTCGGTCGTTATTATCGCCACATTCTTTCTGCTAGCTGCCCGTAAAGGCCAGCTTGTTCCCGGCAAGCTGCAGTTCGCCGGCGAGGCCGCCTATGGCTTTGTCCGCAACGGCATTGCCAAGGACATCATCGGCGGCAAAGACTTCATGAAGTATGTCCCGCTGCTGTTCAGCCTGTTCTTCTTCGTCCTGGTGAACAACATCTACGGCGCCATTCCGGTGATCCAGCTTCCGAGCTTCTCGCACGTCGGCGGCGCATACGTGCTCGCCGGAATCGTGTACTTCACCTGGATCAGCATCGGCATCAAGAAGAACGGCCTGAAGTACTTCAAGCTGGTCACCATGCCGGCCGGAGTCCCGGTCTACATTCTTCCGATCATCATTCCGATCGAGATCATCTCCACGTTCCTGGTCCGCCCTGTCACGCACAGCCTCCGTCTGTTCGCGACCATGCTGGCCGGACACCTGATCGTCATGATCGCCGGTTCGGGCATCGAGTTCCTCGTCATGCAGGAGAACATCCTCCTGAAGGGCACCTCGGTCCTCGTCCTCGGCGGAGCGATTGCGATGTACATGCTCGAAGCGCTGATCATGGCGCTGCAGGCCTACGTGTTCACCCTGCTGACCGCCATCTACATTGAAGGCGCGCTGCACGCGGACAGCCACTAGGCACCCAAAATCTTCCCCCCACGGGGATGAAGTACACCAAACAACCTGCCACATAGATGGCATCTTGAAAGGAAAATAATGGAAGGCACCATTAACGGCTCCCTCAACCTCATCGGATACGGCCTCTCGGCCATCGGTGGTGGTATCGGTGTTGGTCTCGTGTTCGCCGCTTACATCAACGGCGTCGCACGTCAGCCGGAGGCACAGCGTGTGCTCCAGCCGATCGCATTCCTCGGCCTTGCGCTGACTGAAGCCCTCGCCATCCTCGGCCTGGTCTTCGCGTTCGTTCTCAACTAACCGTTAGAACTGAGCGAACATCCAGAACCGAGTAGATAAGGACGGGTGAATTATGAATCAGCTGATCATCTCAGCCGCCACAGAGGGCGCCAACCCTCTCGTTCCCAATCCTTGGGAAATGCTTGTCGTCTTCGCCGGCTTTGCTGTCCTCATGTTCATCGTGGTCAAGTACGTTGTCCCGATGTTCGAGAAGACCTTCGCAGAGCGTGCCGAGGCCATTGAAGGTGGCATTGCCAAGGCTGAAAAGGCCCAGGCAGAGGCTTCCGCTGCTCTCGAAGAGTACAAGCAGCAGCTCAACGATTCCCGCGCCGAGGCCAACCGCATCCGCGAGGAAGCACGTGCCGAAGGCGCTCAGATCCTTGCGGACCTGAAGGAGAAGGCAGCTGTCGAGTCTGCCCGCATCTCGGCCCAGGCGCACGCGGCGATCCAGTCCGAGCGCCAGGCGGCCGTTGTGGCGCTGCGCACGGAAGTTGGCACGCTGGCCACCACCCTGGCAGGGCGCATTGTTGGCGAGTCCCTTGAGGACGACGCGCGCTCAGCCCGTGTGGTTGACCGCTTCCTGGCAGATCTGGAGAACCAGAACGCAGGTGCTGCTAAGTAATGGCAGGTGTATCGAGCGAATCGCTCACCGCGGCCTTGGTGGCGCTGGAAGCCAAGCTTCCTTTCGCCTCGCTGCAGTTGGCTAAGGAACTCTTCGGAATCCTGGGAACGGTGGACAGCTCGGCTGGCTTGCGCCGCGCACTGACTGACCCGTCCCGCAGCGGTGACGAAAAGTCGGCGCTTATCAAGCAGCTCTTCGGCGGGAAAGTCTCCGCGGATGCTGTGGATATCGCGGGCGGACTGGCCAGCTCACGCTGGGCGTCGGCCCGGGATATCGGCGATGCACTCGAGACTCTTGCCGCTTCGGTGGTAATTGCCGTTGCTGAGAACAAGTCTGCCGTCTCTGCCTCGGGGATCACCGGCCTGGAAACACTGGAGAACGATCTGTTTTCCTTCAACCAGGCCGTCGAGTCCAACCACGAGGTACAGCGTGCTGTGTCCGAGCCGCAGGCTGGCTCGGCCGCCAAGATTGCCCTCGCCGAAAAGCTCGTACCCAGTGCAAGCGAGGAAGCGAAGGTCCTTATCGGACAGGCAGTCTCGCAGCCCCGTGGCCTCAAGGCAACCAAGCTCGTCCGTCGTTTCGCGGAGCTTGCAGCCAAGCGCCAGCAGCGCTGGATTGCAACGGTCAGCGTCACCCGTCCTTTGACGGAGACACAGACCAGCCGTCTGCAGGCGGGGCTGAATGCCCTTTACGGGCGCGAGCTGAAGATCAACATGAACGTTGACCCGGCACTGATCGGTGGCATCCGGATCCAGGTTGGTGACGAAGTGGTAGACGCTTCGCTCCTCGCCCGCCTGGGCCAGCTCCACCGCCAGCTTGCCTAGCCAGCCGGACCAGCACAACCAAACGAAACGAAACCCCGGTCATCGTGAGCAACGATGATCACGAAAACAGGAGAGCAGGGACTGCAGATGGCCGAATTGACCATCAACGCCGACGACGTCCGTAATGCGTTGAACGAGTTCGCGGCGTCCTACGAACCCGGAAACGCAGAGCGCGTAGAGGTCGGCCGTGTAACAACCGCAGGTGACGGCATCGCCCGTGTTGAGGGCCTTCCCTCGGTCATGGCGAACGAGCTGCTTCGCTTCGAAGACGGCACCCTGGGCCTGGCCCAGAACCTCGACGTCCGCGAGATCGGCGTCATCATCCTCGGTGACTTCACCGGTATCGAAGAAGGCCAGGAAGTTCACCGCACCGGACAGGTTCTGTCCGTACCGGTGGGCGACGCCTTCCTCGGCCGCGTTGTCGACCCGCTGGGTGAGCCCATCGATGACCTTGGCGAGATCAAGGCCGAAACCACCCGTGCACTGGAACTCCAGGCGCCCGGCGTGACCCAGCGCAAGTCGGTTCACGAACCGATGCAGACCGGCCTGAAGGCTATTGACGCCATGATCCCGATCGGCCGCGGCCAGCGCCAGCTGATCATTGGTGACCGTCAGACCGGCAAGTCGGCTATTGCCATCGACACGATCATCAACCAGAAGGCCAACTGGGCCTCCGGGGATGTCAACAAGCAGGTGCGCTGCATCTATGTAGCCATCGGCCAGAAGGCATCCACGATTGCGGCTGTCCGTCAGACCCTTGAGGACAACGGCGCACTGGAGTACACGACCATCGTGGCTTCCCCCGCGTCTGACCCCGCAGGCTTCAAGTACCTGGCACCGTACGCCGGTTCGGCCATCGGCCAGCACTGGATGTACGGCGGCAAGCACGTCCTCATCGTGTTCGATGACCTCTCCAAGCAGGCCGAGGCCTACCGTGCAGTGTCGCTGCTGCTCCGCCGCCCGCCGGGACGCGAAGCCTACCCGGGTGACGTGTTCTACTTGCACTCCCGCCTGCTGGAGCGTTGCGCCAAGCTCTCCGACGAGCTCGGTGCAGGTTCGATGACCGGCCTGCCGCTCATCGAGACGAAGGCAAACGACGTCTCCGCCTACATCCCGACCAACGTGATCTCCATCACCGATGGCCAGATCTTCCTGCAGTCGGATCTCTTCAACGCCAACCAGCGTCCGGCCGTCGACGTGGGTGTCTCCGTTTCCCGCGTGGGCGGCGCCGCCCAGGTCAAGTCCATGAAGAAGGTCTCCGGTACCCTGAAGCTGGAACTGGCTCAGTACCGCGACATGCAGGCGTTCGCAATGTTCGCGTCGGACCTCGACGCCGCATCGCGCCAGCAGCTGACCCGTGGCGCACGCCTGATGGAACTGCTCAAGCAGGGCCAGTACTCGCCGTTCCCGGTTGAGAACCAGGTCGTCTCCATCTGGGCCGGCACCAAGGGGTACCTCGACGACGTTCCGGTTGAGGACATCAGCCGTTTCGAGACCGAGTTCCTGGAGCACCTCAAGCACAAATCCTCCATCCTGACGACGCTGGCCCAGACCAACGTCATGAGCGATGACACTGCAGAAGCTCTGAAGACCGCGATCGTGGACTTCAAGAAGGGCTTCTTCGGCGAGGGAGACAACCTCCTGGTTGGTGCGGGGCACGAAGAATATGCCCCCATCGATGAGGCACAGGTCGACCAGGAAAAAATCGTCAAGCAGAAGCGCTAGTTTCGCTGGCAGGGACTGCCGGAGCCCACTTAGGTTCCGGCAGTCCCGGCCATCGGGATCTTAGGAAAGGATAAGTATGGGAGCCCAGATCCGGGTCTACCGCCAGAAGATCAGCTCGACGACGTCGATGCGCAAGATCTTCAAGGCGATGGAACTGATCGCTACCTCGCGCATCGGGAAGGCCCGAGCACGCGTAGCAGCTTCACTGCCTTACGCAAACGCCATCACGCGTGCCGTTTCTGCTGTCGCAAGCCAGAGCGAAATCGACCACCCGCTGACCACCGAACCGGAGCAGATCCGCCGGGCCGCCGTCCTGGTAATCACCTCGGACCGTGGCCTTGCAGGATCGTACTCAGCGAGCGTGCTCAAGCAGGCGGAAGGCCTCAACGAGCTGCTCGTCGAGGAGGGCAAGGAAGTCAAGTTTTACCTGGTGGGCCGCAAGGCGCAGGCCTACTTCGACTTCCGGAACCGTCCTTACGGGCGCGTTTGGACCGGCGGCACGGATGCGCCGGAGTTTGCCACCGCACAGGAAATCGGCGACGCATTGCTGTCTGACTTTGCGACGGACTATGCAGAGGGCGGCGTCGACGAGATCCATGTCGTCTACACCCGCTTCAAGTCCATGGTCACGCAGGAGCCGACGGTTATCCGTCTTCTCCCGCTTGAGGTTGTCGAAGAGCAGGCTGCGTCCGAATCGGACCTCCTGCCGCTCTACGAATTCGAACCGGAAACGGAGCAGGTTCTAGACGCCCTGCTGCCGCGCTACATCGAATCACGCATCTTCGCCGCAATGCTGCAGGCAGCAGCTTCGGAGCTCGCTGCCCGCCAGCGGGCGATGAAGTCCGCCGGCGACAACGCCACGGACCTCATCAAGAAGTTCACGCGTCTGCGCAACACTGCCCGCCAGGCTGAAATTACGCAGGAGCTTTCTGAAATCGTGGCTGGTGCCGACGCGTTGAACGCGTCCTAGCCACCCCGGTTTTGAGATCCTGCTGTACCTGCACCAAAGTAAACTTAACCCCAACGCCATCTACTGAGTGAAGTGAGAGAGATGACTGCCACTGCTACCGAACACGTAGCCGCGACGACCGGTGCTACCGGCCGTATTGCACGTGTTATTGGCCCGGTTGTCGACGTCGAATTCCCGGCTGACGCAATCCCCTCGATTTACAACGCACTCACCACCGAGATTACTCTCAACGGTGAGACCAAGACCATCACGTTCGAGGTTGCCCTGCACCTCGGCGACAACGTCATTCGCGCCATCTCCCTGCAGGCAACCGACGGCCTCGTCCGCGGAACCGCTGTAGTGGACTCGGGTGCCCCCATCTCCGTTCCTGTCGGCGACGTCGTCAAGGGACACATCTTCAACGTCCTCGGGCAGCCGCTGGACGTGACTGAGTCGGAACTCGGAATTACCGAGCGCTGGCCCATCCACCGCAAGGCTCCGGCCTTTGCGACGCTTGAGGGTTCCACCGAGATGATGGAAACCGGCATCAAGGTCATCGACCTTCTCACCCCGTACATCAAGGGTGGCAAGATTGGTCTGTTCGGTGGTGCCGGCGTCGGCAAGACCGTGCTGATCCAGGAAATGATCACCCGTGTTGCCCGCAACTTCGGCGGCACCTCGGTGTTCGCCGGTGTCGGCGAGCGTACCCGTGAAGGTAACGACCTCTGGGTTGAAATGGAAGAGGCAGGCGTCCTCAAGGACACCGCCCTTGTCTTCGGCCAGATGGATGAACCGCCGGGAACGCGTCTGCGCGTGGCCCTGTCGGCCCTGACCATGGCGGAGTACTTCCGCGATGTGCAGAACCAGGACGTGCTGCTCTTCATCGACAACATCTTCCGCTTCACCCAGGCAGGCTCCGAGGTTTCCACCCTCCTCGGCCGCATGCCGTCGGCCGTGGGCTACCAGCCCAACCTGGCTGATGAGATGGGACTCCTGCAGGAGCGCATCACGTCCACCAAGGGCCACTCGATCACCTCGATGCAGGCCATCTACGTTCCCGCAGATGACTACACCGACCCGGCCCCGGCCACGACCTTCGCACACCTCGACGCGACCACGGAACTTTCCCGTGAAATCGCTTCCCGTGGTCTGTACCCGGCCGTTGACCCGCTGACGTCGACTTCCCGCATCCTGGATCCGCAGTACATCGGCAACGACCACTACAACACGGCCGTCCGCGTGAAGCAGATCCTGCAGAAGAACAAGGAACTTCAGGACATCATCGCCATCCTCGGCGTTGACGAACTCTCTGAAGAAGACAAGATCGTCGTGTCGCGTGCACGCCGCATCCAGCAGTTCCTGTCGCAGAACACCTACACCGCCAAGCAGTTCACCGGCGTCGAGGGTTCCACTGTGGGCATCAAGGACACCGTTGAAGGCTTCACCGCGATCTGTGACGGCGAACTCGACCACATTGCAGAGCAGGCGTTCTTCAACGTCGGCGGCCTGGATGACGTTGAGCGCCAGTGGGCCAAGATCCAGGAACAGACCAAGTAATATGGCTGAGCTTGAGGTTGAGATTGTCGCAGCGGACCACTTCGTGTGGTCCGGAGCGGCCACGATGGTCAAGGCCCGCACCAGCGATGGTGAAATCGGAATCCTGCCCGGCCACGCGCCCCTGCTGGCGATTCTGGCCGAAGGTGAGCTGGCAATCCAGCCGGTCTCCGGTGACCGCATTGCCGTAGTTGTCGACGGCGGGTTCTTCTCCGTCGACAACAACCGGGTCGTCATTGTTGCTGACAACGCCCAAATGGGCGACGCGGCTACTGCGGGGATCCGCTAGCACGACCTTGATGAACGATACTGCTTTTCCGTTCATCGTCCTGGCAACGGTCTTTGCGTTGCTGGTACTTGCACTGTGCCTTTCCGGGGTGCGCCGCTTCAATCTGCGGCGCGCCCTGGGCACGGTGGACGCCTCCATTTGCATGGCTGGAAACAGCTGGCAGATGGGGGTTTGTCGTTATCAGGACAACGACCTTGAGTGGTTCCGCCTTGCCTCGCTGAGCATGCGGCCGAAGCACACCTTCCGCCGGAGTTCGCTTGTGCTGACCGGCCGGCGCAAACCCACCGAATCCGAACTTGTCAATGTCCAGCCCGACGCCGTGATAGTCGAACTCCGGTACGAAGGGCAGGAAGTGCTGCTGGCCATGCGCTTCGACGCCTACGCGGGGCTGTCATCCTGGCTTGAGGCCGGGCCCGTCGTCGGCGTCGGTACCTGGCGCTAGGCCTGATGGACTTTCTCGAAGACCTCCGGATCGTCGACGGGCCGGTGCTTTGGATTGCCTGGACTGCGGGCACCGCGGGCCTGCTCTACCTGCTGTGGGGCGGACGACGTGCCGCCCGTGCTGCCACCGGACGTGAAGCGGCCGCCCGCTGGCTGGCTGTCCTGCTTCCCCCCGCCGCCGCGGCCCTGGCGGCCGCCGCGCTGCTGGCCGTGGCGCACTGGGCGATGATCTATGTTTTTTCCGTTTTCCCCGGGGAGTTGCCGCGCGAGGTCCTGGCCTGGTCCCTTCCGGCCGTCGCGGCGCTGCTGCTCTGGCTGACGCGCCTGTGGGGCACCTGGCGGCCCACCGGCGCGCGGGCCACTGGCCGCGACGGCCCCCGGCGCCCGGCCCGGACGACGGCGGTGTCCACGGCCGCCCTGCTCGGCGTCGTCCTGCTCTCCGCCGTCCAGATCAACGGCTACTTTGGCCTCAACCACACGGTGAGTGACCTGACGGGCACCGCCCTGGCCCGGATCCAGCCACTGGAAGAGACGCTGAAACGCGGCCCGGGGCCCTCCACCTCCGTTCCCCTGGCCGGGTGGAACCCGCCGGCTGACCTGCCCGGGGGCGGCGTGCTGCGGCGGGCCGGAATCCCCGGCACCACCTCGGGCTTTGAAAGCCGGGACGCGTATGTCTATCTGCCGCCGGCCTACCAGGCCTCGCCCCGTCCGGCCCTTCCCGTCCTGGTCCTCTTCGCCGGCCAGCCGGGCGCCCCGGCAGACTGGCTCACCGGCGGGGCACTGCGCAGCCGCATGGACAGGTATGCAGCCGCACACCGGGGCGTGGCTCCGGTAGTGGTCGTCGTGGACCCGAACGGTTCCGCCGCGGGCAACACCCTCTGCCTGGACAGCAGGATCGCCCGCGCCGACACGTTCCTCGCCGCGGACGTGCCGGCGTGGATCAACCGGACGCTGGACGTGGATCCGGACCCCAAGCAGTGGGCGGCCGGTGGATTCTCCTTCGGTGCGACCTGCGCCCTGCAGATGGTGACCCGTCATCCGGAGATCTACAGCTCCGCCCTGGCCTTTTCGAGCGAACAGGAGCCCGCCCTCGCCAAGGAGCGGGAGAAGACCATTGCAGCCGCCTATGGCGGCGACACCGAAGCCTTCGACCGGCAGACACCGTTGCGTCTCATGCGGGAGCACCGCTTTGAGGGCCACGCCATCTACTTCGCCGCGGGCGAACGGGACCCTGAATTCGTCGGCTACCTGGAGGTTCTGTCCGGCGCTGCGCGCGCCGCCGGGTTCACCGTGGAAGCGCGGCTGGTACCCGGTGCGGGACACTCCTGGGACACCGGGTCCAAGGGGCTGCCCGCCGGGCTCGACTTCCTGGCGTCCCGCTGGGGCATCCCGCAGTGAGCCCGGCAGCAACGGCAGGGCAGCGCGGGACCGGCGCCGGCTCCCTCCTGGGCCTGGGCCGCGAGGGCCTGCGGCAGTCGCTGGGCCACCTGCGGGCCACACCGTTCACCCTCGGTGTCCTCGCGGCTTTCCTGATCACCGGCGCGGCCACCGGAAGCTTCCTCTCCGGGCCGCCGCAATCATTGCTGGACGTGGCGTCCGTCAGTGCCCCCGGGCTGAAGGCCGGGAGCTGGTGGCCGCTGTTCAGTTCGATGTTCTTCGCCACGAACCTGCTGGCCTACGCCTCGGCCGTGCTGATGATCCTCCTGCTGCTGGGTCTCGCCGAGCGGCAGCTCGGTACGCGGCGCACGGCTGTGTTCTACTTCGCCGCCCAGTTCGCCGCTGTGACGCTGTTCCTGCTGGTGACACAACTCGCCCGCTACGCTGACGACGGCTGGCTCGGCGTGATGGTGGATGCGCGGCTCATGGGCCCGTACGCGGCCGTCCTGGCCGTCTCGCTGGCGTCCAGCGGGCTGCTGCCCACGCTGTGGCAGCGGCGGCTGCGCACCGCCGTCGTCTCCGTCTCCCTGATGCTCGTACTCTACGTGGGGCATGCGGAGACCGTCGTCGGGTTCGCCGGTGCACTCGCGGGGCTGGCGGCCGGATGGTGGATCCAGGGCGACAAAGGCACCCTGCACCGGCACCGCTCCACCGGAAGGGAAACCCGCAACCTGCTCGCACTCACCGTGGCGATCTTCGCCGTCGGACCCATCCTGACGGCCACCGTCCGGACCCCCACCGGGCCGCTGGCGCTGCTGCGGGACATCGTGCTTAACCCGCTGCCCACGCTGAACCAACTGGAGCAGAACTGCGGCGGCACCATCGACACCACCTGCCTGGAGGCCGGGCGCGCCGGTTTCGCCGGGCCGCTGGGCCTCGCCCTGGCTGTGGTGCCCGTGGTGCTCCTGCTCATCTGCGCCGACGGCATGCGGCACGGCCGCCGGCTCGCCCTGCGGATCGCGATCACCCTCCAACTCGCCGTGACCGCCATGGCGGCCGTCTACCTCTCCCTGTTCGCCAGGATTCCGCAGTACGCCAACCGGCCGCACACCGGCGTGATGGGGTCAGGGTTCGTGCACGTGCTGCCCCTTGTTATGGTTCCGCTCGTGCTCGTTGTCCTGCTCGCGGCGAACCGCCGCCAGTTCCGCGTCGAGACAAGTCCCCGGGCCCGCCGGGCCCTCGCCGCGGTGGTCGGCGGCACCTGGCTCGTACTGGCGTCCGGCTATACCGCAGTCTGGCTGGCCGCCGGCGGCATGGACCGCGACGGCGGCCTGCTGGGCCTTGCTGCCGAGCTCTCCCGCCAGTACCTGCCGCTGCCCATCCCCGGAATCTACAGCCGCATCTTCGAGGGCCGCGACGCGGTCGAGGGTTTTCTCTTCGCCGCCTCCGGCATTATTTTCTGGACCATTGCCCTGGCCGCCGTCTGGCTGGTCCTGCAGCGCCGGCTGCACCACAGCGACGCAGGGGCGGGCGACCGCGACGTGGCCCGCAGCCTGATCCGCCAGGGCGGCGATTCCCTGTCCTGGATGGCGCTGTGGGAGCCCAACAAGTACTGGTTCGCGCCGGACGGCCGCGGGGGAGTGGCCTACCAGCTGCATGGCAACGTCGCGCTGACGCTGGCGGGACCCTTCGGCCCGGCGGCGTTCCGCGAGGAGACCGCGGCGGGCTTCATCCGGTACTGCGCCGAGCATGCCCTCATTCCCTGCTTCTACTCCTGCACCGACGAGCTGTGGCCGCTGCTGAAAGGCCGCGGGTTCCGTCGGGTGGCGGTGGCACAGGAGACACGGCTGGCCGTGCGCTCGCTCGAGTTCAAGGGCAAGGACTGGCAGAACGTCCGGACCGCCCTGAACCGGGCCAGGAAGACCGGGGTGCGCGCGGTGTGGGGCCGCTACGCTGACTTCGCGCCGGCGGTGCGCGCCCAGCTGATCGAGGTCTCGGAGGAGTGGGCCGCCCGGAAGTCCGTTCCGGAGATGGGCTTCACGCTCGGTGGCATCGATGAGCTGGAGGACCCGGAGGTGCTCTGCTGCCTTGCGGTGGACGCCGAGGGGCAGGTCCAGGGCGTCACCAGCTGGCTGCCGGTGTACGCGGACGGCCGCCTGGTGAGCTGGACGCTGGACTTCATGCGCCGGCGCGGCGATGCCTTCCCCGGCGTCATGGAGTTCCTGATTTCCTCGGCGGTGCAGGAGCTCCGGAGCTCGGTGGAGGTCATCTCGTTGTCCGGATCCCCGCTGGCGAAAGAAGCTGACACCTTAACGGATGCCGGCGACAAGGCCGGGCCCGAGGCGCTGGCCAGAATCCTCGACGTCGTCGGAAAAGCGCTCGAGCCCGTGTACGGTTTCCGTTCACTGGCTACTTTCAAGGCCCGGTTCAAGCCCGACTACCGGACGTTGTACCTCTATTACCAGGACCCTCTGCAACTGCCCGCCATGGGCAGGGCACTGAGCCGGGCCTATCTGCCCGGATTGTCCGTGCGGCAAAGTGCGCGGCTGCTCAGGACCCTCGTGCGCTGAAGCAAAAAAATGGTCCCCGGCACGGAGGGCGGGGACCATTTCTGCGCGGAGACTGCCGCTGGCAGTTCCGCTGCGGGGTACTAGACCAGCGTCACGCCGGTAGCCTGGGGGCCCTTGGCGCCCTGGCCGATTTCGAACTGAACGCGAGCGTTCTCGTCGAGGGTCTTGAACCCACCGGTCTGGATTTCAGAGTAGTGAACGAAGACATCGCCATCGGAGTCATCCGGGGTGATGAAGCCGAAGCCCTTTTCAGCGTTGAACCACTTGACGGTTCCCTGTGCCATGTATTTCTCCTCATTGTGGATCCTGGGTAAGGCCGGCACACTTCGTGCCGGACTTGGTCACTCCGCGAGAAGAACTCTGGCTGTGGGACCGGATCAACCGGACTTCGGCGGCAGGAGCTTCACGCTCGCAACATGTCTTGCGAGCATGAAAAAACACCTACACAAAGACTGGTCTAAGAATTTCATGCCATTTGCGTCAGGTCAACGGGCCCGGCGCACAATTGGCATAAAATTTGTACGAAGTATGGACTAACGATTTCGCCGCGGAATGCAGGCGCCCCTTTTGCCCATATTGGACAGCCGCTTATCAGCAGCGCTCCTGGTCTGACGCCACAATGGACTATTGCCACTTCCCTTATGACGCCACAATCGACTGTGGCCACTTCCCTTATTTAGTACAGCCGGCACCTGGGTGAGGCATGGTCCATGCCGGTCATCTTAAAGGACGTGCTGAAGGTCATGCCGGCCGTGGCCAGGATTGACCCGACACCGGTTCGAAGGCCGGTGCGGGGACCCTTAGAAGAGCCGGGATTCGACGTCGTCGACGCCGCGCATGGCGTCGTAGTCGAGGGTGACGCAGTCGATGCCGCGGTCGTTCGCCAGGACCTTGGCCTGTGGCTTGATCTGCTGGGCGGCGAAGATGCCGCGGACCGGAGCCAGGCGGGGGTCCCGGTTGAGCAGTTCGAGGTAGCGCGTGAGCTGTTCGACGCCGTCGATGTCGCCGCGGCGCTTGAGCTCTATGGCCACTGTGGCGCCCTTGGCGTCCCTGGCGAGGATGTCCACCGGGCCGATGGCGGTGAAGTACTCGCGGCGGATAAGGGAGAACCCGGCGCCGAGGAGTTCGATCTGGTCGGCCAGCAGCCGCTGCAGGTCCGCCTCCACACCGTCCTTGATCAGACCGGGGTCCTGGCCCAGCTCATGGGACGTGTCATGCAGCTGCTCATGGATGTTGATGATCAGGCGGTCGTCGGTTTTGGCCGACTGGACGGTCCACTGCTCGATCACGCCGATTTCGACGTCGACCTCGTCCGGGGTGGAGACCCGCAGGGACGCCGGGGGACTCATCCAGTTCAGCGGCTTGTAGGATCCGCCGTCGGAGTGGACCAAGACGGAACCGTCGGCCTTGACCAACAGGAGCCGGGTGGCGAGCGGGAGATGGGCTTTGAGCCGGCCGACATAATCAACGGAGCAACGGGCTATGACTAAACGCACCCGGTCAACAATACCGTCTGCAGGGACAACGGGCACCCGGACTGGGGCAGAATGGAACCATGCCCCGTTCCAACCGCCCCCGCCGAGCCGTGCCAGGACGCGCCGGCTCCGGCAAGGCCGCCAAGCCCGGAGTCAAGGGCGGACCCGCGCCGGGGCTGGACCTGGAACGTGCGCGCTCGGGCTTTGCGCGGCGGGAGAGTGCGCCGGACGGCGAGTGGTCGGTCCGGCCCGTGACCGCCGGCCGGGCGGAGAAGACCTATATCTGTCCGGGCTGTTCGACGGCGGTGCTGCCCGGCGTGGCGCATCTGGTCGTGTGGTCCGAATCCCATCTGTTCGGGGCTGCCGCGGGCCTGGCGGAGCGCCGGCACTGGCATACGAACTGCTGGACCTCGCGCAGCTACCGGTACCGCTGAATGCCGGCACGGGCTGTTTCGCCAGGGCGCCTTCGCTAAGCTGGACGTATGAGTTTTGACCCGGCGTCGTACGTCTTCAGCCAGCCTTCCGCACCGACCGCGATCCGCGCCTCCACCGTTCTCCCGGCCCGCCGGGAGAACGTGGAGCTCCGCACCAGCGACGGACACCGGCTCGTCGGCGAGCTGGCGCTCCCGGAGTCCGGCGAGGTGGAGGCCACCCTGATCACGCTCCATCCGCTGCCCACCCACGGCGGCTTCATGGATTCGCATCTCTACCGGAAAGCCTCCTACCGGCTGCCCGCCCTGGCCGGAATCGCGGTGCTCCGGTTCAATACACGCGGCACCGGATCACCGCGGGGAACTTCCGGTGGAGCGTTCGAGGAGGGAATCGGCGAACGCCTCGACGTCGAGGCAGCCGTGAAGTTCGCCGTCGACCGCGGCCTGCCGAACCGCTGGCTCGTGGGCTGGTCCTTCGGCACCGAGCTCGCGTTGATGTACGGGGCCTCGGAACCGGTGGCCTCCGAGGTGGAAGGTGCCATCCTGCTCTCGCCCCCGCTGCACCGGGCCACCGAAGTGCACCTGAAGGAATGGGCAGCCTCCGGCAAGCCGCTCAAGGTCCTTGTTCCCGAGCTTGACGATTACCTGCAGCCGGCCGAGGCGACGGAGCGCTTCGGGGTGGTGCCGCAGGCCCGCGTCGTGGGCGTGGACGGCGCCAAGCACCTGTGGGTGGGGGAGAAGTACGCCGGCCGGGTGCTCAATGAGATTGTCGAGGAAGTGCTGCCGGGCGGATCCGGCGGTGCCGGTGCCGGCAACACCCGCACTGGACTGCCGCAGGAATGGGCCGGTCCGGTGGCCGCGGCGCACGCCTGAGGGCCTCGCGCCTTGTCAGTGCCTGTTAGCGCTTATCCTGGCGGACGATGAAGAGTTCCTTGACCAGGAGCATGATGGCGGCCGCCGTGGGGATGGCGATCAGCGCGCCCAGGACACCGAGCAGGCTGCCTCCGGCGATCACCGAGATGACGGCGACGGCGCCGGGCACCGCGACGGCCTTCTGCATGATGCGCGGGGAGATGAAGTAGGCCTCGAACTGCAGGTAGGCGAAGTAGCAGATGGCATAGAGCACGGCGGTCTGCCAGCCCGCCGTGAGGGCGATCAGCGTGACAATGACACCGGCAATCAGGCCGCCAACCAGGGGAATGAAGGCCAGCAGGGCCACGACGAAAGCCAGGAGGACGGCGAACGGGACGCCGACGATTGTCATCACAATGAACGCGAAGGTTGCGTTCACAAGGGCGACGACGGCCTGGCCGATCACGTAGTTGCCCACCGACCCGGTGATTTCCTCGGACAGGGCCTCGACCCTGGCACGGCGGGACCGCGGGGCAAGCCGGTAGCCCCATTTCTTCATGGCCGGCAGGGCGGCGAGGAAGTAAAGGCTCAGCACCAGCACAATCAGGGCGCCGAAGAGTCCGTTGGCCAGGGTGGAGCCGAAACCGAGGACACCGCCGAAGATGCCGCCCATCGCCTGCGGGTCGTTGACGAACTTCTCCAGCTCCTGGGTGATGCGTTCGCGCACCCCGTACTGATTGTCGATGCTGCGGAAGAAGTCGGAGTTGATGAAGTCCGTGATCCAGCGCGGCGCCTCTTCGACGATCTGGGTGACCTGCTGGACGATCGTGGGGATCAGCGTGGCAAAGAAGGCTGCGACACCCAGTGCCAGGGTGGAAACGGCGACCACAATGCCCGCGGCGCGGGGGAGCTTTTTCCCCTCAAGCCAGCGCACCACCGGGTCCAGGCCCATGGCGATGAAGAGCGCCGCCACGATCCAAAGGATCAGCTGGGTCGTGTTGGAGCCGATCCAGTAGACGAGCAGGGCCACGCCGACGCCGACAGTCCCCATGAACCCGACGTAGAGGGGGTGCTGGGAGGACATCTGCGGGCCGGGATTACCGAAACGGGTGCCCGGCTCGGTCCCGGGCGTCGTCTCGTCGTCCTCATGCTCCGGAGGCATCTCGAAACGGAGCCGCGGCTGGGCTCCCGGCAGGGGCTGGCGCAGGCGGTGTGCCATCGAGTTCAGGACTCCGGCCATGGCCACGCGGCGGGGGGAAACCTGCTCCTGCGGACTGTCCACCGTGCTGCCGGATTCCTGGGTTTCTTCCGGTCCTGGGGGGGACGGGTCCTTGTGTTCAGTCACTGCGTTGAAAGCCCTTTATTCTCTGTATATCCCCGGCGAAGACGGTGCGCGGCGCCAGTGTGATGATCACCGCAAACACTATCAGCAGGCTTGTCAAGGCGCTCTTTCTGGAGCTTCCGCCGGGACCCGGGAGGGGTTGACATCCAGTCCTATCTGACTCGGTGGTAACAAAACGGTTACTATTGAAGCTACGTGTCCGCTGATGATAGGTAATATTTTGCGTTTCAAGACTGCAGTTGCACTAGTGCTGCTGGGCCTCCTGACACTGCTGGCCGGAATCGGCCAGAAGACATTCTGGGCTCCGCCGGAGACCGTGACCGCCACCGCCCCCTCAGGTGCCACCGCCGCGCCGCTGACCGTTTTTGACGAGAAGCTCCGCACGCTGCACGAGGGCACAGTGACGATCAATGTCAAGGCTGAAGGCAGCTTCATGCTGGCCGCCGGCCGCCCTGACGACGTCGATGCCTGGGTTGGCGCCACCGCGCACAACACCGTCACCGGCGTCTCCGAGGACGGCAAGGCGCTGCAGTTGACCCATGCTGACGGGGAGGCCACCGCGCCCTCGCCGGCCGGCTCGGACCTCTGGGTCAGCACGGAGAACGCCAGCGGCGAGCTGAAGTACAACTGGACCCCGCCGGCCGACGGCGACTGGACGCTGCTGCTCGCGACGGACGGCACCAAGCCGGCCCCCACGTCCATCACCATGACGTTCCCGAACGACACCTCCACTCCGTGGGCGGTTCCCCTGATGGTGATCGGCGGCCTGCTGATCCTGGCCGGCGCCGCGCTGCTGGTGCTGAAGCCCAAGTCCAGCACCCGGGCCGGGACCGGCAACGGCGATGCCGGCAGCGCCAGTTCCGGGAGTGCCAGTTCCGGGAGCGGGGGACCGGCCGCTGATTCCAAGGGCCCTGCTCCCCGGGGCTCCGAAGCCAACGTCGCCACGACGAAAGCCGCCGGGCAGCTCACCGCTGCGCCGGGCACCGCGGCACAGCGCCTGCGGCGCTCCGGAGCGGTCGTAGCCGTGCTGACAGCCGCTGCCGTCGCCGGCAGCGGCGTGGCGGCCCAGGCCAGCCAGACGCCGGCCCCGTCACCGGAAACTTCCTCCGCCGCGGCGGAGCAGGCTCCGGCTTCGCCGGTCCTGGTTGATGCCCAGTTCCGCCGCATCCTCGAGCAGGTTGCCGGCGCGGTCGACGCCGGGGACGCGGCCAAGGACGCCAGCAAGCTGGCGCCGCGCGTGGCCGGACCCGAACTTGAGATCCGCACGCAGAACTACAAGATCCGCTCCCAGGTCGGCTCGTATGAGCCCCGGATGCCGGTCCGTGCCACGAAGCTGCTCACCACCGTGATCACCGAGCAGCGCAGCTGGCCGCGCACTGTTATGGCGGTCACCCAGGGCGAGGGGAACGTCGTGCCGCAGCTGCTCACCCTGACCCAGGCGTCGCCGCGGGAGAACTTCAAACTGGTCCTCACCACGCCGCTGCAGCCGGGAACGACGTTCCCCGGGATCGCCCGCGGCGGGACCGAGACGCTGGCACCGGCAGATAAGACCGGTCTGCTGTACAGCGGCGAGGAAGCGATGGGGAGCCTGGGCGACCGGCTGAACTCCGCCGACTCCGCGTTCAAGGACAAGCTCGTGGAGGGCGCGTCCTCCCCGTACATTGCGGACACGCTGGCCTACCAGACCGATGTCGTGAAATCGGGCGTCAACGGTACCTTCTCCTTCACCCACAAGATGGCCCCGGAGAGCGTTGTGGTGTTCCGGACGGCCGACGGAGGGGCACTGGCCATGGGCCGCCTGGACTTCGCGTTCGATGGCACCCCCAAAGCAGCCGGCGACAAGCTGACGATCGGTGACGACGCCGCGGCCCTGGCCGGCGGCAAGGAGACCAGCACCGGCATGGTGCTGAAGTTCGCCGAGTCCGTGGCCGTCTACATCCCGCCGGCCGGATCCCAGGACCCGATGAAGCTCGTGGCCGCCACCCGTGGCCTCGTGGGGGCCACCTTCAAGTAGGCCCGGCCACAGCAGCTGCAGATACCCGGGGCACCGGCAGAACCAGTGCCGACAGAACAGACCCGGCCCGAGGGCCGGGTCTTTTCTGTTGCCCGGGCTCCGTCAAGTGGCACCGGCCCGGGCCGATATGGCTAGAGTGGAGCCATGACTTCGCCAGCTTCACGCCCGGTCCCGCCAGCTGCCGCCAACCCGCTCAACCTGCGGGGTGCGGTCGACCTGTCCTCCCTCAAACAGCGCCCCGCGGCGCCGCCGGCCGCGCCCGGCGCCACCGGCGCACCCGGGAGGCCCGGGGCGCCTGCCGCCGGCCATGGTGACGCGGAGCAACCCCGCCGTCCGCTCCGGGTTGACATCACCGAAGCCAATTTCCAGGAACTCGTGGAGCTGTCGGCCCAGGTCCCGGTCGTCGTCGCGCTGTGGGCGGCCTACTCGCCCGGTTCCGCCGGAGTGGTCGATGTCCTCGAGCGGATCGTGGACGGCTATGAAGGCCGGCTGGTCCTCGGCGCCGCCGACGTCGAAGTGTTCCCGCAACTGGCCCAGGCCTTCCAGGTGCAGGCCGTTCCCACCGCCGTGGCCCTCGTCAACGGCCAGCCCGTCCCGCTCTTCGAGGGCGGCGCCGAGGAACCGCAGGTCCGCAGCCTGCTGGACGAACTGCTCAAGGTCGCCGCCGCCAACGGCGTGGCCGGACAAATCGGCACGGGCGGACCCGGCGCTGCCGAGCCTGAGGCTCCGCCGCTGCCGCCCCTGCACCAGAAGGCGTTCGACGCCATCGAGGCCGGGGACTACGCTGCCGCCGCGGACGCCTACCGCCAGGCACTCCTTGAGATGCCCGCCGACGCCGAGGCCAAGGCCGGGCTCGCGCAGGTGGAGCTGATGGGCAGGCTCTCACCGCTCGCCGCCGCGGACACCGAGGCGCTGCGCCAGCAGGCCGCCACCGAGCCGGACAACCTTCAGGCCCAGCTCAGCGTGGCCGACGTGGACATCGCCGGGGGACACGTGGAGGACGGCCTCGGCCGGATCGTTGCGTTCATCGGCAGGAACTTCGGCCCGGAGCGCGAAACGGCACGGGTCCGGCTGCTGGAACTCTTCGACGTCGTCGGCACGGGCGATGACCGGGTGGCGAAGGCGCGCCAGAACCTTGCCCGGGTGCTCTTCTAGTGGGTTCTGCCCTCTTCGCGCCGCTGGAACTGCGCTCCCTGCACCTGCAGCACCGCGGCTGGGTGTCTCCCATGTGCCAGTACAGCTGCGGGCCGGAAACCGGGGAAGGTGTCCCCAACGACTGGCACCTGATGCATCTGGGTTCCTTCGCCACCGGCGGGGCAGCCCTGATCCTCACCGAGGCCGCGGCCGTGAACGCCGCCGGGCGGATCAGCCCCCGGGACGCCGGGCTCTACAACGACGACCAGGCGGCAGCATGGGAACGGATCACCTCCTTCGTGCACCGTCACGGCCCGGCAGAGACCAAGATCGGCACCCAGCTGGCGCATGCCGGCCGGAAGGCCTCCTCGTACTGGCCCTTTTCCGGCAAGCAGGGCACCGTTCCTGCCGACGACGGCGGCTGGCCCACCGTTGGTCCCGGCGCGGGTGCCTTTGACGGCTACGAGGCTCCCTCGGCGATGACGGAAGGGCAGATCGACGGAGTCATCGCGGATTTCGCTGCCGCTGCCGTCCGGGCCGTCGGAGCCGGCTTCGACACGATCGAAATCCACGGCGCGCACGGCTACCTCCTGCACCAGTTCCAGAGCCCGCTCGTCAACGACCGCACCGACCGCTGGGGCGGTGACGAGACAGGCCGGAACCGGCTGACCCTCGCCGTGGTCGATGCCGTACGCAACGTCATTCCCGACTCCATGCCGCTGCTGCTCCGGATCTCGGCCTCCGACTGGGCCGAGGGCGGCGTCGACGTCGAGGCCTCGGTACGGATGGCCAGGGCGGCCGCTGACCACGGCGTGGACCTCGTGGACGTTTCCAGCGGTGGCGCCGTTGCCTACCAGAAGATCCCGCTGGGACCGGGCTACCAGACCGGCTTCGCCGCCCGGATCCGGCGCGAAACCGGAGTCAAGACCGGCACCGTCGGGCTGTTGACCTCTGCCGGCCAGGCGGAGCATGCCGTCGCCACCGGCCAGGCTGACGGGGTCTTCATCGCCCGGGCCGCCCTCCGGGATCCGCACTGGTGGCTGCGGGCCGCCTTCGAGCTGGGCCATGAGATGGCATGGCCGCCGCAGTACGAGCGGGCCATTCCCCGCCACTCCTTCTAACAGGACAGTATCCGCCGGCAGTTGTACATCCGCCGGCAGAGGTACGCCTTGCGGACGATCCCTTCCGCCCACCCGGGCCGTTAGTCTAACGACATGACTTTCCAGCAACCGCATCCGCCTGCCGACGAAAACCAGGCGGGCCAGGCTGTTCCTGCCCTGTCACTGCGCGGGCTCGCCAAGCGCTTCGGCGACAAGATCGCCGTCGACGGCATCAGCCTGGACGTTCCGGCGGGTTCCTTCTACGGGATCGTCGGCCCGAACGGCGCCGGCAAAACCACCATGCTCTCGATGGCCACCGGACTGCTGCGGCCCGATTTCGGCGCGGCGTTCGTGCACGGCGTGGATGTCTGGAAGCAGCCGCTGGAGGCCAAGAAGCTGATGGGCATCCTCCCGGACGGCGTCCGGCTCTTCGACCGGCTGACCGGCGAGCAACTGGTCAGCTACGCCGGCCTGCTGCGCGGCATGGACAAGGACGTGGTGGCCACACGCGTCAGGGAACTGCTCGCCGCCCTGGACCTGGGCCCGGATGGCGGAACGCTGGTGGTGGACTACTCCGCCGGCATGACCAAGAAAATCGCCCTCGCCTCGGCGCTGATCCACGCGCCCCGGCTGCTGGTGCTGGACGAGCCATTCGAGTCCGTGGACCCCGTCTCGGCCGCCAACATCCGGGACATCCTGGACCGTTATGTGGCCTCCGGCGGCACCGTCATTGTCTCCAGCCACGTCATGGACCTGGTCCAGCGGATGTGCGACCACGTCGCCGTCGTCGCCGCCGGGCGGGTCCTCGCCGCCGGCACGGTGGACGCCGTCCGCGCGGGAGAGACCCTCGAGGACCGCTTCGTCCAGCTGGTCGGCGGCCGCAACCACACGGAGGGGCTGGAATGGTTGCGCACCTTCTGAGGCTCAAGCTGGCACTGCTGCGCAACAGCGTCCGGCGCAGTCCGTGGCAGCTGGTGGGCCTTGGCATCGGCACGCTGTACGCGCTGGGGCTCGTGGCGCTCGGCATCACCGGGCTGGTGTTCCTCCGCGGAGCGGATGCCGGCGTGGCGCAGACCGTCGTCGTGCTCGGCGGTGCCGCGGCGCTGCTGGGCTGGGCCGTCGTCCCGGTCGCTGCCTCCGCCGCCGACCTGACCCTGGACCCGGCACGGTTCACCACCTTCGCCGTGCCGATGCCGCAGTTGCTGGCCGGGCTGGCCCTCGGCGGGCTGATCGGAATCCCGGGCACGGCGACCACACTGGTGGCACTGGGCACCGTCGGGACCTGGTCCCGGAGCCTTCCCGGCGCGGCGGGCGCCCTGGCAGGGGCGGTCCTCGGGGTGCTGAGCTGCATTGTGCTGTCCAAAGTGGTCACCACGGCCACCGCGGGGCTGGCGAGTTCCCGCCGGTTCAAGGATGCCAGCGCCGTCATTTTCCTGATTCCGCTGGTCCTGATGGGACCGATTGTTGCGGGTGTGTCCGAAGGGATTGCAAGCTCCGGGGACTTCCTGGCCGGACTTGCCCGGACGCTGTCCTGGACCCCGGCCGGTGCCGCGTGGTCCCTTGGCGGCGACCTTGCCGCGGGGAGCTACGGCGCCGCGGCCATCAAATTCCTGATCGCGCTTGCCACGCTGGCAGGGCTCGTGCTGTGCTGGAAGCTCCTGCTGCAGCGGGCGCTCGTGACGGCGCCCTATGCCGGCGCGTCCAGGAAGAGAGCCGGCGGGCTGGGCTTCTTCGGACTGTTCCCGGCGACACCGACGGGCGCGGTCGCGGCTCGGTGCCTGAGTTACTGGCTCCGGGATCCCCGGTACTCGGGTTCCCTCGTCGTCGTGCCGCTGCTGCCCGTGCTGTTCCTGTTCCAGGCCACCCAGACCGGGTCCTACGGAATGCTCCTCTTCGTCGGTCCGCTCACCGCGTTCCTGCTTGCCTGGTCGATCTCAACAGATGTCTCCTACGACAACACCGCCTTCGCGCTGCACCTCTCCACGGGAGTGAGGGGGGTCCACGACCGGCTGGGCCGTGCCGTGGCGTGCCTGGTCTTTGCCCTGCCGGTGGTGCTGGCGCTGTCCGTCCTGCCGTTCCTGCTCGGCGCGGACTGGCAGCTGTTGCCCGGTGTGCTCGGGCTGTCCCTCGGTGTGCTGTTCAGCGGGATGGGGCTGTCCTCGGTGCTATCGGCGCGCTACACCGCCGCGGTGCCGCTGCCCGGGGACAGCCCCTTCAAGAAGCCGCCCGGCAATGTGGCACAGACCATGGCGGTGCAGTTCGGCGGCATGGGGGTACTCCTGCTGCTTGTGGTCCCCGAAACGGCGCTGCTGGTGGCACAGTTCGTCACGGGCAGCGCCCTGCCCGGCTGGATCAACCTGGTCCTCGGCCCGCTCCTGGGGCTGGCGTTGTTTACCGCCGGGGTCCGGCTGGGCGGTAAATGGCTCGACGCCCGGGGGCCGGAACTGCTGGCCCAGCTGGCCGTCAACCGCTGACCCGCACGCTGTGGCCGGGACTGGGATACCCTGCCCCTAAGGCACATCAGGCAACGGGCAACGGGCAACGGGCAACGCAAAGGCAAAGGCAGGGCCATGGAAGTCGTCATTCTCTCCGGCAGCAAGCCGGTTGCCGCCCTCGCGGCGGATGCAATCGAGGTGCTGCTCCGGCGCAGGCCCGGGACCGTCCTGGGCCTGGCAACCGGTTCATCCCCGCTGCCGCTCTACGACGAACTGGCGCTGCGGCACGAACGGGACGGCCTGGACTTCAGCCAGGTGCGCGGCTTCGCCCTCGACGAGTATGTGGGCCTGCCGCCCGGCCACCCGGAGTCCTACCGTGAGGTGCTCAGGCGTGAATTCACCGAGCGCGTGAATATCGGTCCGGCGAATGTCCGTGGGCCGGACGGCTCGGCGGCGGACATCCCTGCCGCCTGCCGGTCCTTCGAGGACGCCCTGCGCGGGGCCGGGGGAGTGGACCTGCAGCTGCTGGGCGTCGGCACCGACGGCCACATCGGATTCAACGAGCCCGGTTCGTCCCTTGCCTCCCGGACCCGGATCAAGACCCTGATCGAGCAGACACGCCGGGACAACACACGGTTCTTCGGGAGCCTGGCCAAGGTTCCGCACCACGTCCTTACGCAGGGACTGGGAACCATCCTGGAGGCCCGCCATGTGATCCTCATCGCCACCGGCGCGCAGAAGGCACAGGCGGTCCGCGACCTCGTGGAAGGACCGGTCGCCGCCATCTGTCCGGCTTCCGTGCTGCAGCTGCACCCGCACGCCACGATCCTGCTCGACGAGGCGGCGGCTTCGTCGCTGCGGCTCGCCGACTACTACCGGCACAGCTACGAGAACAAGCCGTCGTGGCAGGGGCTGTAGGTCACCTTTTTTGCCGCTTCGCTGCCATGCCGCCGCCCGTCCGTCGCACCGCCGTCCGATCCAGCGGCTAAGATGGGTCTCATGAACAGCATGACCGATCCCCTCGAAAACGACCCGATGCGCGAGCTCTCCGGAGCCGGGACGTCGACGGCCACGATCGAGCGCGAGGAGCTGCGCCAGGAAGTCGAACCCGGTGACCGGGAACGCTTCTCGCACTATGTCCGCAAGGAAAAGATCATGGAATCGGCGCTGTCCGGCGATCCTGTCATCGCCCTGTGCGGCAAGGTCTGGACTCCGGGCCGCGATCCGAAGAAGTTCCCCGTCTGCCCGGAATGCAAAGAGGTCTATGAGGGCCTCCGAGCCGGCGGCGACGGCGGCAAGGGCTCCGGCGACAAATAGCGCGGCCAGGCACAGCGGCGACGCCCGGGCCCCTGCGCGTTCCCGCGCCCCGTCTTTCCCGCGTGCCGCGGTGCGCCGGGGACTCCTGTTCTCCCGGTGAATGATGCCCGGCCCATGCTGGCCGGTGATTGCTTACGGTTCATCCGAAAAGATTGGTGTTTTTGTGCTTAATTGGGTTTCTCCGGCAGCGGCAGCAGTGCACGGAATGGGGGCACCTAAGTGACAGAGACACTCTTTGGCGGACCCGTGCTTCCTCCCGCGTATCCCGAGCGGGCAGCCTGGGGCACCGCGCCGAAGCTCCGTGCCTGGCAGCAGGAAGCCCTGGACAGTTACTTCACCTCCCACCCCAAGGACTTCCTTGCGGTAGCCACGCCCGGCGCCGGCAAAACCACCTTCGCGCTCCGGGTGGCCTCCATGCTGATCGAGGCCAACATCGTTAACCGCATCACCATCGTGGCGCCCACGGACCACCTGAAGCGGCAGTGGGCCGACGCCGCCGCCAAGGTGGGCATCGCCATCGATCCGAACTTCAAGAACGCCGACGGCCAGCACGGCCGCGGCTTCATCGGCGTCGCGGTCACCTACGCGCAGGTGGCGAGCAAGCCGATGCTGCACCGGGCCAAGACCGAGGCCGCCCGCACCCTGGTCATCCTCGACGAAATCCACCACGGCGGCGAGGCCCTGTCGTGGGGTGACGGGCTCCGCGAAGCCTTCGAACCCGCGGCACGCAGGCTCTCGCTGACGGGTACGCCGTTCCGTTCCGACACCTCACCGATCCCTTTCGTGGAATACGCGCAGGACCGGGACGGAATCCGCCGGTCCAAGGCGGACTACACCTACGGCTACGGCAATGCGCTCCGGGACCACGTGGTCCGTCCCGTCATGTTCATGGCCTACTCCGGCCAGATGCGCTGGCGCACCAGCGCCGGCGAGGAGATGGCGGCCTCGCTCGGCGAATCGGCGGTCACCAAGGACGTCACCTCGCAGGCCTGGCGGACCGCGCTGAACCCCACGGGTGCATGGATCCCGGCGGTCCTTGCCGGGGCGGACAAGCGCCTCAGCGAGGTGCGCCGGACCGTCCCCGACGCCGGCGGGCTGGTCATCGCGACCGACCACGACGACGCGCGCGCCTACGCCGGCCAGCTGAAGAGGATCACGGGCGAGTCGCCCACGGTGATTCTCTCCGACGATGCGAAGGCCTCCAGCAAGATCGAGGAGTTCACCGCCAGCGAGAAGCGCTGGATGGTGGCCGTGCGGATGGTCTCCGAAGGTGTGGACGTGCCCCGGCTCTCCGTTGGTGTGTATGCGACCTCTATCGCCACTCCGCTGTTCTTCGCCCAGGCCGTCGGGCGTTTTGTGCGTGCCCGGAAACGCGGCGAGACGGCGTCGGTCTTCCTGCCCTCCGTGCCGCAGCTGATGGCGCTGGCGAACTCCATGGAGGCCGAGCGGGACCACGCCCTGGACCGCCCGGAGAAGGAGGACGCTGACGGCCTCTTCAACCCGGAGGACTCGCTCATGGACGAGGCGAACCGCGAGGAGAAAGCTTCCGATTCGCTGACGAAGGGCAAGTTTGAGGCCCTGGATTCGCAGGCCTCCTTTGACCGCGTGCTGTTCGACGGCGGCGAGTTCGGCACCGGCGGCGAGGTGGGCTCCGAGGACGAGCTGGACTTCCTCGGGATTCCCGGCCTGCTTGACGCCGAACAGGTCGGCACGCTGCTGCGCCAGCGACAGCACGAGCAGCTCAGCCGCAAGAACGCGCGCGCCCCGCAGGGTGCGGCGGCTGCTGCAGCTGCAGCTGCTGCTGCGGTGCCGGCCGTGCCGGACCACCGCATGCTGATGGACCTGCGCACCGAACTGGCGAAGAACGTCGCCGCCTGGTCCGCGCGCACGGGCACGCCGCACGGCGTCATCCACACCAAGCTCAGGACGGTCTGCGGCGGCCCGGCGGTGGCCCAGGCCAACGAGGAGCAGCTGCAGACCCGGTTGCGGAAACTTCAGGACTGGTTCATCGGCCGGAAGTAGCTGCCGGGACACTACGGGACACTACGGGACACTAAAGGGACCGGAGCCTGGACTGTTCCGGTCCAGGCTCCGGTCCCTAGGTGCAGGACTGTCGCAGCCGCAGGCGTGCCTTACTGGCCGCCCGCGCCGCAGAGTTCGGTGAGGGTCTGGCCGGCAGCGGTGTAGCTGCCCCGCATCCCCTCGAGCTTGGCGGAGTCCGGAGTTTCCTTGGCCGACTCGTCCAGGAATTCGATGATGGAGAGCAGCGGAGCCTGCAGTTCCTCGGGCGCGGCGGCCTCAATGGGCCGGAGCCGGTTGGCAAGGCGGACCATCCCCGCCTTGTCCTCTTGGGACGTCGGACCCGCGCCGACGGTCTGGATCCGGGCGCAGGTTTCGGCAGTGGTGTCTTGCGGGGCAGGCGAGCAGCCGGCAGCGCCGAGCAGGGCCCCGGCAACGATCAGGACGGTCAGGGTCTTCTTCATGGTGTACTCCGGGGTTCTTACGGGTCAGACGATACTGGCAGGGATTTCGAGTCTACAGACGCTCAGGCGATGTCGACCCCACCGAATTCCATCTCCGCGATTGCGTCGTCAAGATCCTCGGCGACCCCCGCCGTGAGATCCCGCAGCACGGTCACGGAGTAGCCGGCCTGCACCCCGTCCAGCGCGGTCGCCTTGACACAATGGTCGGTGGCGATCCCGACGACCACAACCTCCTCGACGTCGTGGCTCTGCAGCCAGTCGTCAAGCCCGATCGCATCCTCGCCAGCGGCGACATCACTGCCGGCAAAATCACTGTCGGTGTCGGTGTCGGTGTCGGTGTCGGCGTCGCTGGCCGCGCTGCCGGGAGAACCTCCGGCCACCGGCATGGCGCCGGGCTTCCGCTCCCCGGAGGGAACGGCGTCTTCCGGCGCGAGCAGCCCCTCAAAGCCCGAGTAGGCAGCGGTGTACTGGCCCTTGCGGAAGTAGGCCTGGATGTATTCGGTGTCGAGGTCCGGGTGGAGCTCGGCCCCGCGGGTTCCGGCCACGCAGTGCTTCGGCCAGCGCTCGACGAAGTCCGGGTCGCCCGAGAAGTGCGCGCCCGGATCGATATGCCAGTCCTGGGTGGCCACAATGTGGTCAAACTGTCCGTGGTGGGCGTCAACGTACTCGCTGATGGCTCCGGCGAGCTCCGCCCCGCCCTCAACGGCCAGGGAGCCGCCTTCGCAGAAATCGTTCTGGACGTCGACGATGATCAGGGCGCGGGACATCAGTTCTCCTCGTAGATGGTGGGGATGGCTGCTTCGCCGCGCTGCAGCCGGTTGACGACAGCGGGAAGCTCCTTCATGGTGTCCGCGTGGCGCTGGCGTGCGCGGAGCACACCCTCCGCACCGGTCCAGCCGGGCAGGAGTTCGCCGTTCTTGACGAACTGCTGCAGCAGCGGCCGGTCATTGCCGTCGTCGTCCGGGCGGTGTCCGACGCCGACGATCTCCTGCGTGGCCGTGCCGCGCTCATTGAGCTTGCGGAGCGCGAACTTGCGCCCGCCCTTGCTGGTCTTGTTCTTGGCGGCCTTGGCAACGGAAACGAAGTCGCCGCCGTCGTCCGTCCGGCTGACCAGCTTGTAGACCATGCTGGCCGTCGGGGCGCCGGAACCGGTCACGAGGGAGGTGCCGACACCATAGGAGTCCACCGGGGCGGACTGCAGGGCGGCGATGGCGAACTCGTCGAGGTCGGAGGTCACGATGATGCGGGTCCGCTCGTTGCCCAGCTCGTCCAGGAGCCGGCGCACCCACTGTGCCTGTGCCACCAGGTCGCCGGAATCCAGACGCACCGCACCGAGCTTGCCGCCGGCGAGTTCGACGGCGGTGCGCACCGCCGTCTCGACGTCGTAGGTGTCCACCAGCAGCGCGGTGCCGGCGCCCATCGAGGCGATCTGCGCCTCGAAGGCCTCGCGCTCGGTGTCGTGCAGCAGGGTGAAGGAGTGCGCGGCCGTGCCCACGGTCTTGAGCCCGTAGCGCAGGCCTGCCTCCAGGTTCGAGGTGCTGTCGAAGCCGGCGATGATGGCGGCGCGGGCGGCGGACACGGCGGATTCCTCCTGGGTGCGGCGCGAACCCATCTCCACGCAGGGGCGGCTGCCGGCCGCGGTGATCATGCGCGAGGCCGCCGAGGCGATGGCGCTGTCGTGGTTGAGGATCGAAAGGATGTAGGTCTCGAGGATGCAGGCCTCGGCGAAGGTGGATTCGACGATGAGGATAGGGGAGTTAGGGAAGTACGCTTCGCCCTCCGCATAGCCCCAGATATCGCCGGAGAAGGAGAATCCGGCCAGATAGTCCAGGGTCTCCTCGTTGACCACGTTGGTGCGGCGGAGGAAATCGATTTCGATGTCGCCAAAACGGAAGTCCGCGATGCCCTCCAGCAGCCGGCCGGTGCCGCCCACAATGCCGTAGCGGCGCCCGTCCGGCAGGCGCCGGGCGAAGGCCTCGAACACTGACTTGCGGTGGGCGGCGCCGGAATGCAGCGCGGCCTGCAGCATGGTCAGCTCGTAATGATCGGTGTACAGGGACGTGCGGGGACGGTCCCAGCCAGCTGATGAACTCACAAATTCACTCTAGTGCGCATCCCCATAGAATGGACAGATGACCCTCAGCATTGCGCTCGGCCCTGACACCCGGGAGAGCACCCAGACCGGAACAGTGACGTCGACAGATGTCCTGTCCGCCCCGGACATCCCTTGGAACCTCGTGATCTGGAACGATCCGGTGAACCTGATGAGCTACGTGAGCTACGTGTTCCGCAGCTACTTCGGCTATTCCGAGTCCAAGGCGAACAAACTCATGCTCGAAGTCCACAAGAAGGGGCGCTCCATCGTGGCGCACGGCAGCAAGGAGCAGGTGGAGCAGCACGCGGTCGCGATGCACGGCTACGGCCTCTGGGCCACGGTGGAAAAGGCCACCGGCGGCGGCTCCGGCGGCGCCGGATCAAGCGGAGGATCAGGCAAGGGCAAAGGAAAACGTGGCTAAGGCATTCAAGAACGGCATCAAGGGCATCACCGGCTACCTGGAACCGGCCGAACGGGAACTGCTGCGCAGCCTCTTCGACGACGTCGTGTCCATGCTCGAGCCGGAGGAACGCGCCAACCAGGACCCCCTCGCCGCGCTCGTCGGACTCGACGCCGAGGCCCGCGAACCCTCGGACCGTGCCCTGCGCCGGCTGCTCCCGAACGTCTCGAAGACCGACGACGCCGCCTCGCTGGAGTTCCGCCGGTACACCGAGCGGTCGCTGCGTGAAAGCAAGATCGGCGCGTTGAAGGCCGCGTCCCTGGGGCTGGACAAGGACGAGCTGGTCCTGACCGCCGCCGACGCGCGGCACTGGTCCATGGCGCTCAACGATGTCCGGCTGGTGCTGGCCGAACGCCTGGACATCCGCGACGACGAGGACGCCGGTCACGTGCACCTCATGCAGGACTGGTCCCAGGCCGAGGACGTCGACAGTTACCTGGCCCTGGTCTACAACTTCACCACCTGGCTGCAGGAGTCCCTGGTCCAGGCGATGCTGCAGTCGCTGGAGACGTAAACCGGGGGAACCGTATCTGCCCCGAAATCGCCGGTAACGTGGCGAATCGCCGGAAGGTCGGTATATATCAAGCTGTTGGTGACAGCTGGTTGGTTTCTTTGTAGTTGATGCCGGCGAATCCGGGGCCGCACGGGGGCGATGAACCCCGGCAGCGGCCCGGACGCCCGCCGGGCCTTGAGGATCGTTATAGCCGTGTAGCTTCGGTGCCGCCCTGCGGGAGATGGCAGGACCCCGGGGCGGCGTGTGACACATTCGACATGCGTCCGAGGTCACAATGGGATGGCCGCACCCCCGGCAAAGCCCTATCCTCGAATAATCATGACTTCAGTATCACGCATGGATCCGGCAGCGGGAGCTGTTGCGGATTCCCCAGCGAGCAACCGCGCCAGCAGACAGACCGCCACACGGATGGGATCGCGTCCCATCGGTGTGTTTGATTCCGGCGTCGGCGGACTCACCGTGGCCCGGTCCATCATCGACCAGCTGCCAAACGAATCCATCCTCTACGTCGGCGACACGGCCAACGGCCCCTACGGTCCGCTCCCCATCGCCGAGGTCCGGGCCAATGCCCTGGGCGTGATGGACGAGCTGGTGGACTCCGGCGTGAAGCTGCTGACCATCGCGTGCAACTCGGCGTCCGCCGCTGTGCTGCGCGACGCCCGGGAACGCTACACGGCCCGCTACGGGATCCCCGTCATCGAAGTGATCCAGCCGGCCGTGCGCCGCGCCGTCGCCGCCACCCGCAGCGGCCGGGTCGGGGTGATCGGCACCTCGGCCACCATCGGCTCCCGCGCCTACGAGGACACCTTCGCCGCCGCCCCGGACCTGCGCATCACCTCCGCGGCCTGCCCCGCCTTCGTTCCCTACGTCGAGGCCGGCATCACCACCGGGCCGGAACTGCTCGCCGTCGCCCGCGAATACCTGGAGCCGCTCCGGGCCGCCGGGGTGGACACTGTGGTGCTGGGCTGCACGCACTATCCGCTGCTCACCGGCGTCATTTCTTTCGTGCTGGGGGAGGACGTCACGCTCGTCTCCAGCGCCGAGGAGACAGCCAAGGACGTCTACCGGGCTCTGGCCTCCCGCGGCCTGGAACGGACCGACGCCACGGCGCCGTCCCACGACTTCATCGCTACGGGGGACGCCGCACAGTTCGAGCACCTCGCCCGGCGCTTCCTCGGACCCGAGGTGCTCAGCGTCCGCCACGTGGACCACGTCGCGGCCCAGTACCCCACGGGCAGCCTGGCCCGGATCACGCCGGAAATGATCGCCGCCGCGCAGGCCGGCGCGGTCCGCCCCCGGATCTCCAACTTCGTGGGCGGATCCGCAGGCGGGGGACCACTGCTGTGAAGCTGACCATCGTGGGCTGTACCGGATCCTTTCCGGGGCCGGGCTCGCCGGCGTCGTGCTATCTGCTGACCGGCAGCGACGGCGGGCGGAACTGGAAGATCGTCCTGGACCTTGGCAGCGGGGCACTCGGCGCCATCCAGCGGTACACGGACCTTGAGGACATTGACGCGATCTTCCTCACCCACCTGCATCCGGACCACTGCATGGACCTGTGCGGGCTCCACGTCGCGGTGCGCTGGAAGCCCGGCGGCTGGGGACGGGGCAGGATCCCGGTCTGGGGGCCCGCCGCCACCGCCGACCGGATGGCCACCGCCTACGGCCTGGAACTGGACCCGGGCATGCATGAGGAATTCGACTTCAGCAACTGGTCCGAGCGCAAACCGGTGACCATGGGCCCGTTCACGGTGACCCCGTACGCCGTGAACCACCCGGTGGAGGAGGCGTATGCGCTCCGCGTGGAGGTCACGGAACCGGACAGGGACGGCAACCCCGTCACCCGGGTGCTGAGCTATTCGGGCGACACCGACTCCTGCAGCGGGCTCGAGGACGCGGCCCGCGGCGCTGACCTGTTCCTCTGCGAGGCGGCGTTCGAGGAAGGCCGCGACGACGGCATCAAGGACGTGCACATGACCGGCAAACGGGCCGGGGAGGCCGCCCTCGCCGCCGGTGCCCGGCGGTTGCTGTTGACCCACATCCCGGTCTGGACGTCCCCGACCACCGTTATGGCCGAAGCCAAGGGTGTCTTCGGCCAGCACGTGGCCGTGGCCGTGGCAGGCGTGCACTACACGGTTTGAGCCGACGCCTTTGGTACGGGACGGCTCCGGACGGGCCGGGTGTGCTCTGCCGGCCCGGTAAGGGTCGATAAGCTGGTGGCATGACTTCCGAAGCCCTGACTGCCCCCCTCATCCGTGCCGATGGCCGTACCCCCGATCAGCTCCGTCCGATCAGCATCACCCGCGGCTGGTCCAAGCAGGCCGAAGGATCGGCCCTGATCGAGTTCGGCAACACCCGGGTGCTGTGCACCGCGTCCCTCACCGAGGGCGTCCCGCGCTGGCTCAAGGGCGAGGGCCGCGGCTGGGTCACGGCCGAATACGCCATGCTCCCGCGCGCCACCAACACCCGCTCCGACCGCGAGTCCGTCAAGGGCAAAATCGGCGGCCGCACCCACGAGATCTCCCGGCTGATCGGCCGCTCGCTGCGTTCGATCATCGACACCAAGGCCCTCGGCGAAATCACCATCGTGCTGGACTGCGATGTCCTGCAGGCCGACGGCGGAACCCGCACCGCCGCCATCACGGGCGCCTACGTGGCGCTGGCCGATGCCATCCGCTTCGCCCGCGAGAACAAGATGATCCCCCGCAACGCCCAGCCCCTGGTCGACACGATCGCCGCCGTCTCCGTGGGCATCATCGACGGCGTCCCGATGCTGGACCTGCCCTACGTGGAGGACGTCCGGGCCGAGACCGACATGAACGTCGTCGTCACCGGTTCCGGGAAATTCGTCGAAGTCCAGGGCACCGCCGAGGGCGCCCCCTTTGACCGCGATGAGCTCAACAAACTGCTGGACCTCGCGCTGATGGGCACCGGGCAGCTCGCCGCCATCCAGCGCGAAACCCTGGCGGAAGCCCCGTGACAGGGGGCGCATCCCAGCAGGGCGCCACACCCGTGCTGGTGCTCGCCACCCACAACCAGGGCAAGCTCCGGGAACTTCGTGAACTGCTGCGCGGTCAGGTTCCCGGGCTCGACGTCGACACCCAGGTGGTGGATGCGGGTGCGGTGGGCGCCCCCGACGTCGCCGAAACCGGCGTGACCTTCGCCGAGAATTCGCTGCTCAAGGCGCGCGCGGTGGCGCAGGCGACCGGGCTCGTGGCGATCGCCGACGACTCCGGCCTCGCCGTGGATGTTCTCGGCGGGGCGCCCGGCATTTTTTCGGCCCGCTGGGCCGGCCGCCACGGGGACGACGCCGCCAACCTGAGGCTGCTGCTGGACCAGTTGGCAGACGTTCCCGACGAGTACCGCGGCGCCGCGTTTGTCTGCGCCGCGGCGCTGTCAGTCCCTGGTTCTGCCCCCGGCGAGGGCCGGGAAGCCGTGGAGTACGGGCAGCTCGAAGGGACGCTGCTGCGCGAACCGCGCGGGGCCGGCGGCTTCGGCTACGACCCGGTGCTGCAACCCAGCGGTCTGGACCGCAGCTGCGCGGAACTGAGCCCGGCGGAGAAGAACGCCATCAGCCACCGGGGGCACGCATTCCGGGCGCTGCTCCCGGCGATCGTGGAGGCGCTGTCCGGGAGGTAGCCCGGTCCGCGGCAACACGTGCGTCAACAACGGAAGGCGCCCCGCACTGTGGGGCGCCTTCCGTTGGGCTGTTGTGTCCGGACAGCCCGTCCGGAACGGGAGTTACGGGGTCTTGCGTTCCTCTTCGGGTTCGTGCTCCTCGATGAACTCCTCGACAATGTCCGTGCCGTACTTCTCGGACTGGCTCTTGGCGATGAAGCCGCGGGCGACCTCAACGCCAATCGGGATCACGGAGACCAGGACGATCATGATGAAGATGATGTCCAGGTTTTCGCGGACCCACGGGAAGGTATCGCCCAGCAGGTAGCCCAGCAGGGTGACGCCGCCGCCCCACAGCACGGCGCCAATGACGTTGAAAACGAAGAACTTGCGCTTGTCCATCTGCGCGACACCCACGATCACCGGGACAAAGGTCCGGATGATCGGCACGAAACGGGCAAGGATCAGGGCCTTGCCGCCGTGCTTCTCGAAAAAGGCGTGGGCGCTCTCCACGTTTTCACGCTTGAAGAGCCGGGAATTCGGCTTGTTAAAGATGGCCGGGCCGGCTTTGGACCCGATCAGGTAGCCGACCTGGTTCCCGATGATGGCCGCGACGATGATCAGGCCGACGAAGGCCCAGATGTTGAACTTGATGGTCCCGGTGGCGACGAGAAGTCCGGCCGTGAACAGCATCGAGTCGCCCGGCAGGAAGAAGCCGATCAGCAGGCCGGTCTCAGCGAAGATGATGCCGCAGACTAACAGCACCACCCAGGGCGCGAGGGCGGGATTGGCCAGGAAGACCTGAGGGTTCAGCCAGTCGGGCAGGAAGGAGGCCAGCTGAGGCTGGACCGGGCCTGCGCCGCCGATCGTGGACACGGCAAAGACGCTCAAAGCTAAAAGGTTCACCCGTCAAGGGTACTTGACGGCCGCCGTCGGGCGCTCCCGGCGGGTGGGCGCAGGGCACGTTATGGCCGCGGCGCGGACGGTCTCATGTGCGCGGCACGGGCACGGGCGCGGCCGTGCGGGGCGGGGCGGAATCCGGCGGTAAAGTTGGAGCGTGGGTTTGGACTTTACGGCGATCGACTTTGAGACCGCGAACGGCTTCCGCGGTTCACCGTGCGCTGTTGGCCTGAGCAAGGTGCGCGGCGGCGTAGTGGTCGAGGAGGCCTCATGGCTGATGCGGCCGCCGGAAAACCACGACCGCTTCGACCACCACAACGTCCGGATCCACGGCATCAGGCCTGAGCAGGTGGCCGGGCTGCCGCGCTTCGGTGAGCTCTTCCCGGAGATCGGCGCTTTCATCGGCGGCGACGTGCTCGCCGCCCACAATGCCGCCTTCGACCTCGGCGTGATCCGCTCCGGCCTTGAGGTTTCGGGACTCCCGGGCCCGGCCTATGACTACGTCTGCACGGTGATGCTCTCCCGCCGCTGCTACTCCCTGGTGTCCAATTCCCTGCCGTACGCTGCCGAGGAAGCCGGCGTTCCGCTGGTCAACCACCACGACGCCGCCGAGGACGCGCGGGCCTGCGCCGGGATCCTCATCGACATTGCCGCGCGCAACGGAGCCGGCAGCATCGCGGAGCTTTTCCTGTCCCTGGGACTGACGGTGTCCCGCCAGCCGGCGTTCGACCCGCTGCGCGACCCGCTGTCCAAGGCCAGCCAGTCAGCCCTGGACGCACTCGCCGGCGGAGGCGCCGCGGCGGCTCCGGTGCGGGCCTACCAGCCGGGCTGGCCGGAAGAAGGCGCCAACCCGCTGCCGAACGCCCTCGCCGAGCCCGGCCACCCGTTGTACGGCCAGACCGTGGTGTTCACCGGCGAACTCGCCATACCCCGTCCCGAGGCGAAGACCCGCTCCGCCGAGCTCGGCGCCAGGCCGGAGAGCCGGGTCACGGCCCGCACCACCGTCCTGGTGGTGGGCGACGGGTTCGTGGCCGCCGACCTGCGCTCCGGCCGCCTCACCGGCAAGGCCCGGCGCGTGCTGGAGCTGCACGAGCGCGGCCAGCGGATCGAGGTCCTCTCGGAGGGCGAATTCCTGCAGATGGTGGGTGGCCACGTCGCCTCCGCCGCGGTTGCCTGACCCTGCCGGCCGGGGCGTCCGTGGTCATACTGCGCAACAAACATTCGGCCCGGGGCAGGCCCGCTCCTAGCCTTGAACGATGAGCAAACTGACCCCGGCACCCGCAACTGCGGCACCCGCAACTGCGGCACCTGCAACTGCGGCACCTGCAACTGCGGCACCTGCAACTGCATTTTCACCTGCACCCAGCGGCGGAATCAGCTGGCGGACGGTCTTTGCGTTCCCGAACCCCGTCAACGAGTACGCGGCCCGCATCACGGCCGGACTGGTGGTGCTGCTGTCCGTGGCGACGCTGCTGGCCGGCATCGGCTGGGGCCTGGCCGTCATTGCCGCTGGGTTCTGGCTGCGCGTCCTGTTCGGCCCGCGGATCTCGCCGCTCGCCCAGCTGTCCGTTAAGGTTTTGACGCCGCTGCTGGGGAAGACCCGGCTGGTCCCGGGCCCGCCGAAGCGCTTCGCCCAGGGCATCGGCGCCGCGGTATCAACCGCCGCCGCCCTCCTGCTCGCCGCGGGGCAGGCGCCGGCCGCCTGGATCCTGCTTACAGTCCTGATCGTCGCCGCGTCGCTGGAAGCGTTCGCGGGCTTCTGCCTCGGCTGCACCATCTTCGGCTTCCTGCAGCGCCGCGGCCTGATCCCCGGGGACGTGTGCGAAGCCTGCAACAACATCCCGCTCCGCCGCGCCTGAGCCGTGGGTCAACCCGCCGGGGCCACTCGCCCCGTGCGCCGGCCGGTACCGGCTCAGGCGCCGGTGACGGCCGCCAGCTGCGACGCCATGCCCCGGATGACCTCCGGGGCCTCCAGCGCTTCGAGCCACTGGGCCGGAAGACAGTCCTCCCCGTAAAACGTGCCCAGGATGTTGCCGGCAATCGACGCGGTGGAGTCGCTGTCGCCGCTGTGGTTCACCGCGACGGCAATGGCTGCGCGGAAGTGGCCCTCCGGGTGCCCGGCAGCCGCCGTCGGATCCGGTTCCGTGGCCAGGACCGCGTACAGCGCGACGGCGAGTGCCTCCTCCGCCACCCACCCTTCGCCGAGCTCGCGGACCAGGTCCTCGGGCTCGAGCACCACGCCGGCGGCGCCAAGCCGGAGGGCGGCCTCCAGCCGGGCGATGACATCCGGATCGGGTTCTTCGCCTATGCGCAGGTGGCCTGCGTTCAGCTGTCCGAGGGCGTAGTCCGCCGCCTCGCGCAGGCCCTGCCCGGCGGTCAGGGCATGGATGAGCAGGCTGAAGATCCCCGCGCTCTGCCGGGCCGCGGGGTGCCCGTGGGTCAGCGAGGCCGCGTCGGCGCTGAGCTTATAGATGGCGTCGGCGGCGATGTAGGGGATGAGGCCGAACGGGGCAGAACGCATCACAGTGCCGCATCCCTTGGAGTCCGGGTTGACCGGGCGGAAGAACGTTCCCATCGCACCGGTGGCCAGTCCGCTCAGGCAGGCGTTGCCGGGGGCGCGGCGATGCTTGAGGACGCCGTGGGAATCGATCCAGCGGGGCGGCTGGAACGGCGCCGCCTCCGGGACCGGAACATCCTGGGTGGCGAGCCAGCGCAGGTACGCGAGCCACAGGCAGGCGTTGGTGTCCGCGGCCACGCCCGAGTTGGCCCACTCCAGTGCCTCCAGCAGCCCGTCCACGGTGTAGAGCGTGAGCTGCGTGTCGTCCGAAAAGTGGCTGCCGCCGTCGAGCGCTGAAAAGTCCTGCAGCCCGTCCGGGCCGAACCGCCCCCGGATGGCGGAGATGTGGTCGAATTCGACGGCGTACCCCAGCGAATCACCCAGCGCGCCGCCCAGCAGGCACCCGTGGATCCGGGATTCGTGCGACGGGGTCGGGGATGGTCCGGGGGCAGGGACGGGCTCGGTGCTCATGACTTAGAATTTTACCCCCCGGCCCCCACCGCCGCGCCCTGACCCCCGGGGTGCCCGGCCGGGACGCTGAGCGCGGTTCCAGCCAACGTCCAGACTCCGCTGGCAGACTGCTCGCTGACCCCAAGCAAAGGAATTCCTGCACATGATCACGCCTGCGTCAGTCCCCGAGTCACCCGGCCGGCCGGCCGCCACCCCCGAACCGGCGCCACCCGGGCTGCTGGGCCGGTTGTCGGCCGAGGCCCTCGGGACCTTCTTCGTGGTGGTTGCCGGCCTGGGCGTTCCGCTGTTCACCATTCCGCAGTCGAACCCGCTCTCCGCCTCACTGGCCGCAGGGCTGGGGATCACGGCCGCGATGCTGGCATTCGGGTACCTCTCGGGCGGGCACTTCAATCCCGCGGTAACGGCAGGAAACGCCATCGCGGGCCGCCTCCGGCTCGCTGACGCCGCGGCGTACGTGGGCGCCCAGCTGGCGGGCGCACTGCTCGCCGGGGTGACGCTCTTCGCGCTTCTCCGCACCGTCCCCAACATCGCCGACACCAGGACCGCCTTTGACACGGTGGCCGCCGGGTTCGGCGAGAATTCCATTATCCAGGTCCCGCTGGCCGGGGTGTTCCTCATTGAGGTGCTCGGCGGCGCCCTGCTGGTGGCCGTCTTCCTGGGCGCCAGCTCGGCCCGGAATCCGTCCCGGCTCGCGGCCCCGTTCGCCGTCGGCCTGACCATGGCGGTGCTCCTGCAGCTCGGCCAGGCGCCCGGCAACACGCCCTTCAACCCGGCGCGCGCCACCGCATCGGCACTCTTCAGCAGCCCCGACGCGCTCGGGCAGCTGTGGCTGTTCTGGGTTGCCCCGCTGGTGGGCGCGGCCCTGGCGGGACTGGTGTTCCGCGGCTTCGCACTCTCGACGCCGGCCGTGGTTCCGGTGCCGGACACGGCTGATGCGGCCGACGCGGCCGACACTGCTGATGCGGCGGGAAAGGTGGGCAGGGACGGTAAGGACGCCCTCCCGGCGAATTCCGACGCGGCCGGGTCCGAGGCCCGCGACTTCTTCGACAAGCGCGGCGAATAGTCCGCATCCCGCGCCGGGTCCCAAACAGCAACGCGGGGTCACTTCCGGCCCATCCCACGCCGCGGGACCGGCCGGAAGTGACCCCGCGTTGCTGTCCCGGTGGCTGTCCCGGTGCGGTGGCGCAATCCTGTCGGTGCCAGCCGATACCGTAGGAACATGCGGTTATTGCACACTTCGGACTGGCATCTGGGCCGGTCGTTCCACGGCGTCGGGATGCTTGATGCCCAGCGCGCGTTCATCGACCAGCTCGTCACCTTCGTCCGGGACGAGGCGGTCGACGTCGTCCTGATCGCCGGCGACGTCTACGACCGCGCCCTGCCCGGAGTCGACGTCGTCCGCCTGCTCGACGACGCCCTGGTGGGCCTGACCGGCGCCGGAGCCCAGGTGGTCCTGACCAGCGGCAACCACGACTCGGCCGTCCGGCTCGGTTTCGCCTCCCGGCTGCTGGAGCGCGGGGGAGTGCACCTGCGCACCCGGCTCACCGAGCTGGACCAGCCCGTGCTGTTCCCGCTCGACGCCGCTGATCCGGACGCCGGACCGGTGCTCGCCGTCTACGGCATTCCCTGGCTGGAACCGCGGCTAGTGGCCGAACAGCTCGGCGTGGACACCGCCAGCCACTTCGAGGTGACCCGGGCCGCCACCGCCCGGATCCGCGCCGACCTTGCAGCCCGGGCCGGAACCCGGACCGTCCATTCCGTGGTGCTCGCGCATACCTTTGCCAGCGGCGGCATCAGTTCCGACAGCGAGCGGGACCTCAGCATCGGCGGCGTCGGCGCTGTCCCCCTGGACCTCTTCGACGGCTTCGGCTACACGGCGCTGGGCCACCTGCACGGCCGGCAGGAACTCACTCCCGCCGTCCGCTACTCCGGTTCGCCGCTCGCGTACTCCTTCTCCGAAGCGCAGCACAAAAAAGGCAGCTGGCTCGTGGACGTCGATGCGGCCGGCGTCGGCGGGGTCCGCGAGGTGCTGTGGGAGGCACCCCGGACCCTGGCCGTGCTGCGCGGAAAACTGGAGGAGCTGCTCCTGGCCGGGGACCACGCCTGGGCCGAATCCGCGTACTGCCAGATCACCCTGACCGACGCCCAGCGCCCGGCGCAGGCGATGGAACGGCTGCGCTCGCGGTTCCCCGACACCCTGGTCCTGGGGTTCGACCCGGAAGGTGCCGGTGCCGCCGCCAAAACCAGCTACAGCAGCAGGCTTGCCGAGGCCGGGGACGACCTGTCCGTCTGCTGCGGTTTCCTGGAACATGTCCGGGGCCGGTCCGCCGACGACGGTGAGGCCGCGGTCCTCGCCGAAGCCCTGGAATCCGTGCGCCTGGAAGGAATGTCGCTGTGAGGATCCACCGTCTCGAGATTTCCGCGTTCGGACCGTTCGCCGCCACCGAACACATCGATTTCGACCGGCTGAGCGCCCACGGGCTGTTCCTGCTGAACGGTCCCACGGGGGCCGGCAAGACCAGCGTCCTGGACGCCATCTGCTTCGCGCTCTATGGTTCCGTGCCCGGGGCGCGGCAGGACGGCAAACGGCTGCGCAGCGACCACGCCGAGGCCGCGGCCGAGCCCCGCGTCACGTGCGAGTTCTCCGCCCGCGGTCGGCACTTCGAAGTCTCCCGTTCCCCCGCCTGGGACAAACCCAGCGCAAGGGGCCGGAACGGGTTCACCGTGCAACAGGCCAACACACTGCTCCGCGAACGGGTCGACGGCGAATGGATCGAAAAGTCCGGCCGCAACGATGAAGCCGGCGCCGAGATCACCGACGTCCTCGGCATGAACCGGGACCAGTTCACCCGCGTGGTGATGCTCCCGCAGGGCGAATTCGCCGCCTTCCTTCGCTCCAAGGCCGCCGACCGCCTTGAGCTGCTGCAGAGCCTCTTCGGCACCCAGCGTTTCGAGGCTGTGGAACAGGAACTCGGCCGGAAGGCCCAGGCTGCCCGCGCCGAGGTCGCCGGCCTCAACAATCAGCTCGAGCTCCTGCTCGCCCAGGCGGAAGCCGAAACGGCCACGCTGGAGCTCGACACAGCAGCTGCCCCGGACCGGGCCGACCCGGACACCTTCCTCTCCTGGCTCCAGGTGCAGGCCGGCACCGCCGCGGGGCAGCGCCGCGCCGCCGCGCTGGAGGCCGAGGGGCTGCGCGCCGGCCGCCTGGCCGCCCGGGACACCGCGACAGCCCGTGCCGCCCGCCAGGCCAAGCTGGCCGCAGCCGAACGCCGGCGCTCCGGGGCTGAGGCCGCAGCCCCGGCGGCCGCCAGGAGCGGACAGCTGGGGCTGCACCGCCGGGCCGAAGTCCTCAGCGGCCAACTGCATGCGGTGGAGAGCGCGGGCACGGCCGAGGGCCTGGCCGCGGCTGCCATGGCCGCTGCCGCGGAAGAACTGCGCACCGCCGCCCTCACCGACCCTGAACTCGCCGCGCTTCGGAACGACACCCCGGACGGTGTCCCGGGCCCAGAGTCCGGAGGCTCCCTCAGCAGCGCCGGCGGCGCTGGGAGCTCCACCTGCGACGGCTCCACCGACGACGGGGACGACTTGCGCTCTGCGCTGCGCGGACTGCGATCACTGCGCGCGGTGCTGGACGAGCGGCTGCCCGACGAAGCCAGGCTCACCGGACTTCGGAGCCGCACGACCGAACTGCGCCTCAACCAGGCGCAGCTGCAGGAGGGACTGACCTCCGGGGCTGCTGCCCTGGCCGCCCTGCGCCAGGAATCCGACGCACTGATCGCCGGGTTGCGTCCGCTCGAAGAACTCGCCGCCGAAGTGCAGTTACGGACGAAAGAAGCAGCCGCCGCGGAGGAACTGCTGATCCTGGTCCGGCGCTACGCCGCTGCAGAGACGGATTGCGGAGCCGTCGCCGAACGCCACGGCCACGCCCGGGAGGACTACCAGGACCGCCGCCAGCGCTGGCTCGATCTCCGCGAGGAACGGCTGGCCAACGCTGCCGCCGAACTCGCGTCCCAGCTGCAGCCCGGCGTCCCGTGTGCCGTGTGCGGCAGCCCCGAACACCCGGCGCCTGCCCCGGCCGCGGCCTCCGCCCTGACCGTGGCCGAGGCCGAGGAAGCCGCGCAGCAGGCCTGCGAGGTGGCGGAAGCCGCGCTGGCGGCGCTTGACCGCGAACTCTCCGAGGCCCAGCAGGCCGTCGCCGTGCTGGCGGCCCAGGGCGGCAACACCGCGCCCGAGGACGCCGCCCTTGAGGCCTCCCTCGCCAGGGAACGTGCCGCCGAGGCGCGCCGCGGGGCCGCGGAACTTGCCGCCAGCCGCGCACGGCACACCGAACTGGAAGAGGAGATGGCCGGCGCCGAACGGGACCAGGCGGCCGCGGCGGCAGGCATCGCCCAGACCGGATCCACCCTCACGGAAGTCCGGGAGCAGGCCGGCTCCCTCGAACTGGCCCTCGACAAACTCCGGGCGGGCCACCCGGTCCTGGCCGATCGCATCGCGGCGCTGGATGGCACCGCCGCCGTACTGGAACGCGCTGATGCGGCGAGGTCACGGCTGGAACAGGCCACGGCCCGGTCCGCGGAGGCCCGGCTGCAGCTGGAGCTGGCGCTTCCGGGCACCGGCTTCGAGTCCGGGGACGCGGCCCGGGCGGTGCTGCTTCCGGCCGCGGACGCCGCGGCACTGCAAGCCGCCGTCCGCGCCGGACAGGACGAAGCGGCCCGGATCGAGGAACTCTTCGCCAGCGAGGAACTTGTGCTCGCGGCACAGGAGCTGGAAACGGAAGGGCCCCTCGTCGAGGGGCTCGTGGAACAGCTTCGCGCAGACGCCGCTGCGGCGGAACGCTCAGCCCGGGACGCGGACCTCGCAGCCGGCCTGGTGGAAAAAACCGTGCAAACCCTGGGCGCCATCGCCGCCGACTACGCGCAGCGTGCGGCATCCGGCCGGAAACCGCGCGAACGGGCGCAGCTGCTGACCGCCGTCGCCGATGCGGCCCGCGGCGCGGGGGAGAACAACTACCGCATGAGCCTGAACAGCTATGTGCTCGCCGCAAGGCTCGAACAGGTGGCTGTGGCGGCCTCGGAACGGCTGATCGGGATGAGCGACGGCCGCTATACCCTGCAGCACACCGACGCCAGGGCGGCCCGCAACGCGAAATCCGGCCTCGGCCTGGAGGTGGTGGACCAGTGGACCGGGCAGCGGCGCGACACCGCAACGCTGTCCGGCGGCGAGTCCTTTATGGCTTCGCTCGCGCTGGCCTTGGGGCTGGCGGATGTGGTGCAGCAGGAATCCGGCGGTGTGGACATCGAGACGCTGTTCGTGGACGAGGGCTTCGGCAGCCTCGACGAACAGGCCCTCGAACAGGTGATGGACGCCCTGGAGGGGCTCCGGGACGGCGGGCGCGTCGTCGGCCTGGTGAGCCATGTCGGGGAAATGAAACAGCGCATCAGCACCCAGCTCCAGGTGGTCAAGGGACGGAACGGTTCCACCCTGCACATTTCCGACGACGCCCCGGTCTGACCCGCGGGCAGGCGCGGCAGGCGCGGCCGGCGCGGCCGCCGGGGCCCGCGCCAACGGGTACATCGGCGGCTACAATGAGGGAGTTACCGGGTCGCGCGCATCGGGAGGAGGGACGATGCGCACCCTTGAACGAACCCGGAATCATGACCTCTTCAACGCCCTCCCCGGCACCCGCTTCCGCGGTGCCCCACTGTCCTCAAAGCGGTGCAGCCCTTGCCGGGCCCGCCGCTGCGCCGGGACCCGCTCCCGCTCCGCCGGAACGGCGCACCCACGGGCGGTACGCCCGGCTGCCGGTGCTGGCCGGCCGCAGCTTCATCCCGATTGGGATCTTCGCCCGGCTCCCGCTCGCAATGCTCACCGTCGGGGCCCTCACCCTGGTCACCGCCGTCACCGGCTCCTACGCAGCCGGCGGCATGTCGGCCGGCGCGGTAGGCATCGGCTCGGCGCTCGGCGCCCCGATCCTCGGCGCACTGGCGGACCGGCGTGGCCAACGCCCCGTGCTGGTCTTCGCCGCCGTCTTCAACACCGCTGCGGTTATCGCACTGATCCTCGCCGCCTACCTGGTCCGCGGTGGACAGGACCCTGCGGCCAATCTCCCGGTCCTGGCGGCCGCCTTCGTGGCCGGTGCCAGCTGCCCGCAGGTGGGACCGCTGGCGCGGGTCCGCTGGATGGCACTGACTTCCCGCGGCGGGAGCAACGCCCACCCCGCGGACCTGGACACGGCCCTGTCCTACGAAAGCACCGCCGACGAACTGACCTTCGTGCTGGGCCCGGCCCTGGTGGGAATTCTCGCCAGCCTGATCGCGCCGTGGCTGCCGCTGGCCCTCGCCGCGGCCCTGACCATCACGCTCGTTCCGGCCTTTGCCGTGCACCCTACGCATCATGCGGTGGTCCGGACGCCAGCGCGGACAGTGGCCGGTGCCGCCCGTGAAAAACAGCGCCGGGCGTCCCTCCCGGCCGGCCAGCGCGCGGGCGCCTTCGCCGCCGTCGCCCTTCCCGTGCTGGCCATGGTCTGCATGGGCACGTTCTTCGGCGCCACCCAGACATCGCTGAGTGCCTTTTCGGCCAGCTTCGCCACCTCCGAGGTGGCCGGGCTGCTCTACGCGGTGATGGGGCTGAGCTCCGCTGCGGCGGCCCTGTCGGTGGCGTACTGGTCCCGGCGGTTCACGGCCAATGCCCGCTGGCTGGCCTGCGCGGCGCTGATGGCAGGACTGGCGCTGTTGCTGTTGCTGCCCTCAACGGCGCTTCCCATGGTCCTCGTGCTCCTGGTCCTGGGCCTCCCGGTGGGGCCGCTGATGGTCACGGTCTTCGCGATCGGCGGACTTGCCGCCCCGGCCGGGAAACTCGGCACGGTCATGACCGCGCTGGCGAGCGGCATCGTGGCCGGCACCGCGATCGGCTCGTCCATCGCGGGGCAGCTGGCGCAGCACCAGGGCTACTCCACGGCGTTCCTCGTGCCGGTGTGCGCCGCCGCGGCCCTGTTCCTGCTGGGAGCGGCAGCCGCCGTCGTCCTCCACCGGCGGAACAGGACGGCGGCCGCCGGCTGACCCTGAAGCACCCGCTGATGCCCTGTCACTTGTGGTTGCTTTGACCGCCTGAGAAGGACTGTAAGTGATAGGGCAACGGGGGCCAACCGGACGGAATCGCCGATGCGCGGCTGCGTCGGCTAGGCACCGAATTTCGGGGTGTGGACGGTGCCGAGGGTGATGTGGACGGCCTGCTGGTCGGTGTAGAAGTCGATGGAGCGGTAGCCGCCCTCGTGGCCGAGGCCGGAGGACTTGACCCCGCCGAACGGGGTGCGCAGGTCCCGGACGTTGTGGCTGTTGAGCCAGACCATGCCGGCCTCGACGCTTTGGGCGAAGTTGTGCGCCCGGGTGAGGTTCTGGGTCCAGATGTAGGCGGCCAGGCCGTACTTGGTGTTGTTCGCCAGGGCGAGGGCTTCGGCGTCGGAATCGAACGGGGTGATCGCGACGACGGGTCCGAAGATCTCCTCCTGGAAGATCCGGGCGTCCGGGGCGACGTCGGCGAACACGGTGGGCGCGATGTAGTTGCCCTCGGGGAGGTGCTCCGGGCGGCCGCCGCCGGCGAGCAGCCGGCCCTCGGACTTGCCGATCTCCACGTAGGAGGCCACCTTGGCGTAGTGCTCGGGGTGGACCAGGGCGCCGACCTCGGTTGTGGGGTCGTGCGGGTCACCGACCACGATGTTCTTGGCGCGGGCGGCGTATTTGTCGCAGAATTCCTCGTACACGGCGCGCTCCACCAGGATCCGGGACCCGGCGGTGCAGCGTTCGCCGTTGAGGGAGAAGACCCCGAACAGGGCCGAGTCGATCGCGGCGTCGAGGTCGGCGTCGGCGAACACCACGCACGGGCTCTTGCCGCCGAGTTCCATGGACAGGGCCTTGAGGTTCTCCGCGGCGTTGCGGAAGATGGTCTGCCCGGTGGTGGTTTCGCCGGTGAAGGAGATCAGCGGGACGTCCGGGTGCTTGACCAGGGCGTCGCCGGCTTCCTCGCCGAGGCCGTTGACGAGGTTGAACACCCCGTCGGGCAGGCCGGCGTCCTTGAAGATCTGTGCCCAGAGCGAGGCGGAGAGCGGGGTGAATTCGGCGGGTTTGAGGACCACGGTGTTGCCGGTCGCCAGGGCGGGGGCCAGCTTCCAGGACTCGAGCATGAACGGGGTGTTCCAGGGTGTGATGAGGCCGGCGACCCCGATCGGCTTGCGGTTCACGTAGTTGATCTGGGCGCCGGGGACCTTCATGGCGTCGTCGAACTGGGCGACAATGAGGTCCGCGAAGAAGCGGAAGTTCTCCGCCGCGCGCAGGGCCTGGCCCCTGGCCTGGGTGATCGGCAGGCCGGTGTCGAAGGTCTCCAGCTCGGCGAGGCGTGACTCCTGGGCCTCGACGGCGTCGGCGATCCTGTTCAGGATCCGGGCGCGTTCGCGCGGCTTCATCCCCGGCCACGGCCCGGTGGTGAAGGCCTTGCGGGCGGCCGCGACGGCGAGGTCGATGTCCTCTTTCTGGCCGGCGGCGGCGGTGGCGTAGGTGGTGTTGGACACCGGGTCCAGCACGTCGAAGGTCCTGCCGCTGACCGAGTCGACGAACTCGCCGTCGATGTAGTGCTGGATACGCGTCGGAAGGTCGTCCGGAATGTAGTGCTCAGCCATCACATCTCCTCATTGAGTATGAAATCGTATACGATACAAACTGCCCGAGACGGGGCGACTTGTCAAGCATTCCCGGCAGGAGCTTCCTCGGCCGCAGTGGAGTGCCCGCCGGCTGTCAGCCCAGCTGGCTCTCGATGCGACGGGCGCTGGCGGCCAGGGCCGCGGCGACCTCCTCGGGGTCCTGCGCGGCGCGGATATACACAACGGCGAGAGCCGCCGGACGCCCGCCCGGAACCCGGATCGGTACGGCCAGCGAGGAGACGCCGGAGATGACCTCGTCATGGCTGGCGGCATAACCCCGGCGGCGCGCCTCGGCCGCTTCGGCCCGGTACGGGATGCCTGGGGCTGCGGCGGCCCATTCCTCGTCAGACAACGCCGACTGGATCGCGATGCCGGGGGCGCCGGCGCTGATCGGATGCCGGGAGCCTGGATGCTGGACGACGGTGGCACCGGTATGGCGCGGATCCACGGTGACTAGCGTGACGCATTCCGCCTGGTCCCAGACGGCAACGAAGGCGCTCATCATCAGCGCATTGGCGAGCTGGGTGAGCTCCGGCAGTGCCGCCGTCTGCAGGTTCCGCGACACCCCCCGGGCCAGAACAGCAAGGCCGGGGCCGGGCTGGACCCGGCCGCCGTCGTCGCGCACCAGCAAGGAGTGGTCTTCAAGGGTGCGCAGGATGCGGTAGGCCACGGAGCGGTGCACTCCCATGGCGTCGGCCAGTTCGGCGATGGTGAGCGGGTGCTGGGCGTCGGCCAGGATTTCGAGGGCGCGGATGCCGCGCGACAACGTCTGGGACGGTGAAGCCTGGGCGCTGCCGGCGGTCGGGGTCATTTGTCCATCCTAGATGCGGTCGGCGGCGAAGCCCGGCTGCGCCGTTCGGCCCTTGTGCTCCGCCCCAAGGTGCGTTAGCGTTCTATATGGGAACTACCCGTTCGATTATAGAACTTTCATCGACGAAGCGCACCTCCATGCGGCCATCACGCAACGCAAGGAATCACAGATGATTGCCAAGCCCCGCACCGAGCCCGTCCCGGTTGTCCCGGACCGCACGTCCGGCGCGCGGACCCACCACTTCCGCGGCAGCCTGGGCCGGTACGCCACCGGGGTGGCGATTGTGACCTTTGACGGCGCCACGAAACGCCACGGCATCACCGTGAATTCCTTCACCTCCGTGTCCATGGAGCCGCCGCTGGTGCTCGTCAGCATCGCCCGCACCGCGAAGGCCCACGACGAGCTCGCCGGCCGGTCCTTCGCGGTCAACGTCCTGGGTGCGGAGCAGCGGCACCTCGCGATGCACTTTGCCGGCAGTCCCGGACCGGAGCCGCTCTGGGTGGAGGGCGATACGGCTCCGCGGCTCTCCCATGTGCTGGCCTACTTTGAGTGCAAGCCCTGGGCGGCGTACGACGGCGGCGACCACACGCTCTACCTCGGTGAGGTCGTGGACTTCAACTACCGCAACGGCGATGCCCTGGCCTACGCGAACAGTACGTTCACCACCATCCCGGAGAGCCAGCTGGGCATGGAAGACCTGCTCTGACGCCCGTGGCGCCCGGCCCTACAGCGGCCCGCCCCCACGACCCCTCGGCCTCTTCGATTCAGCTCAACGACGACTGGACAAACAGCAATGGGTATCCGTACCGGACAGCAGTACCTGGACAAACTCAATGCCATGACTCCCCACGTGGTGATCGACGGTGAGGTTGTCAGCGAAAAGATCGCCGGACACCCCGCGTTCCGCAACGTGGCGCGCTCCTACGCGAGGCTCTTCGACATGCAGCATGACCCGAAACACCAGGATGCGCTGACGTACACCTCGCCCACCAGTGGCGGCCTCGTCAACGCCTCCTTCCTGGTGCCGAAGACCGTTGAGGACCTTGAGCGCCGCCGCCGTGCCATTTCGACCTGGGCCGAGTCCTCCAATGGCTTCCTGGGCCGTTCCGGGGACTACATGAACTCCTCGCTCACCGCACTCAGCACCGCCGGGAAGTGGTTTTCCCAGGCCGGTCCCGCGTTCGGTGAGAACATCCGCAACTACTACGAGTGGGCACGGGAAAACGATGTCCTCGCCACGCACACGGTGATCGCGCCGCAGGTCAACCGCTCCGTCTCCGGCTCCGAGCAGCTCGGCGGCCAGTTGGCGGCCCGGATTGTCGAGGAGCGCGGGGACGGCATCGTCATCCACGGCGCCCGGATGCTGGCCACCATCGCCCCGATCGCGGACGAGCTGCTCGTCTTCCCCTCCACGGTGCTCCGCGGCACGCCGGAGGACGCCCCGTACTCCTACGCCTTCGCCATCCCCAACGACGCGCCGGGCCTGCGCTACCTGTGCCGCACCTCGCTGTACAACGGCGGCAGCACCCACGACGAGCCGCTCGCGTCCCGCTATGAGGAAATGGACGCCGTCGCGGTCTTCGACCATGTCTTCGTTCCCACCGAGCGCATCTTCATGCTCGGCAACCCGCAGCTGTGCAACGGCTTCTACTCCGAAACCGGCGCCGGGGCCCTCATGACCCACCAGGTGGTCACCCGCACCATCGCCAAAAGCGAGTTCTTCCTGGGCCTGGCCTCCGAACTCGCCGACTCGATCGGCATCGACGGTTTCCAGCACATCCAGGAGGACATCGCCGAACTGATCATCGACGTCGAAATCGGCTGGGCGCTGGTCCGGGCCTCCGAGGCGGATGCGGAGCTCAACGCCGCCGGCGTCATGCTGCCGAAGTGGTCCACACTGAATGCTGCGCGCAACTGGTACCCGAAGGTCGCCCAGCGTTTCCCGCAGATCATCCGCAAGTTCTGCGCTTCCGGGCTGATGGCGCTCCCCGGCGAAGCGGACGTCAACAGCGACGCCCGGGCCGACATCGAGATGTACCTGCAGGGCAAGGCGCTGACCGGACCGGAGCGCGTCCGGCTGTTCAAACTGGCCTTCGACGCCTCGGTCTCCGGCTTCTCCGGCCGGCAGTCGCTCTACGAATACTTCTTCTTCGGAGATCCGGTCCGGATGGCCGGCGCCATGGTGAATGGCTACGACCGCGGGCCCGTCCGGGCCAGAGTCAGGGGGTTCCTGAACCGCACCGACTGACCGCCGGCGAGGTAAATTTCCGTCATTTTTCGGGGGCGGCAAAGCTTATTTCCCCGAGAGGTGTGTCCTATCACACAATTTATAGTAGTATTCTGAATACCAACTGACCGTTCGATCAGTAAATGCAAGAGGCATTCAGTTAGTCGCATCGCACCCACCCCGGGCAGTACCTCTGCCCCCAGCAACGGAGTTCCAATGACCGCAACTTCAAGTGTCGATTCCGAGGCGGGCCCCAGCAGCAAGCATGAGGAACGCAAAGTCCTCGCGGGCACCCTGGTCGGGACCACCATCGAGTGGTACGACTTCTTCATCTTCGCCCAGCTGACGGCAACGCTGCTGTCCCCGCTGTTCCTGGCGCCGCTGAACGCTTCCAACCCGGGCCTGGCACAGATCCTGTCCTTTGCCCTCATCGGCATCAGCTTCCTGTTCCGCCCGCTCGGCGCCATCGTCGCCGGCCACCTGGGTGACCAACTCGGCCGCAAGGCCATGCTGGTCTTCACTCTCATCATGATGGGTGCCGCCACGGCGCTGATCGGCATGCTGCCGACTTACGCCCAAATCGGCGTCTGGGCTCCCGTCCTGCTGATCCTGCTCCGCATCATCCAGGGCTTCTCCGCCGGCGGCGAATGGGGCGGCGCCGCCCTGATGGCTGTCGAGCACGCTCCCAAGAGCAAGCGCGGACTGTTCGGCGCGTACCCGCAGATCGGCGTTCCGGTCGGTATGATCCTCGCCACGGGCCTGCTGTACTTCCTGAACACCAGCATGTCCAAGGAAGACTTCGCCTCCTGGGGCTGGCGTGTGCCGTTCCTGCTCTCCATCGTGCTGATCGTCGTCGGCTACCTGATCCGCCGCGCCGTGGCCGAGAGCCCGGTCTTCAAGGAGATGCAGGACCGCAAGGAAGAGAGCAAGGCCCCGCTCGGAGAGCTCATCCGCAAGCACAAGAAGGCCGTCCTCTACTCGACGATGATCTTCATCGGCAACAACGCTGCCGGCTACCTGCTGATCGCGTTCTTCATCTCCTACGCCACCAAGTCCCTGAAGATGCCCGTCGCGCAGATCCTGCTGGCCACCACGCTGGCGTCCTTCGGCTGGCTGATCTTCACCCTGGTCGGCGGCTGGCTCTCGGACAAGATCGGCCGAGTCAAGACCTTCCTGATCGGCTACAGCATCGTCTTCGCCTGGATGATCCCGATGTTCGCCCTGATCGACACCAAGAACATCGTCCTCTACGGCGTCGCGCTGTTCGTCCTGACCATCGGCCTGGGCCTGTCCTACGGCCCGATGTCCGCAATGTACGCCGAGATGTTCCCGGCGAACGTGCGCTACTCGGGCATCTCGATCGGCTACGCCTTCGGTGCCATCCTGGGCGGTGCGTTCGCGGCCACCATCGCGGAGGCCCTGCTGCAGGGCACCGGGTGGACCGGTTCCATCGGCATCTACATCATGATCCTCTGTGTCATCTCCGCAGTCGGCGTCCTGCTGGCCGGGGAAACCAGGGGCCGCCCGCTCGGCGTCAGCCACGGCGCAAAGGATGAAGCGGCAAGGCACTAGCAACAGCCAAACCAGAGGGGTACGGGCCGCAAGGTCTGTGCCCCTCTTGTCGTTAATCCAACGCGGGGTCACTACGCGCCCATAAAGCGGCTCCGCATGGGCCGTATCTGACCCCGCGTTGCTGTTCAGGCGGGCCGGGCACCCGGCAGGTGCCGGACGACGTCGCCGTCCCGCACCTGCCGGAAGGTGCGGTAATAGCTGCCCACGGCGCGGAACTGCCCGGGATGAACAGGCTGACGACGGCGTCGGCGGCAGCCCGCATGCTCGCCCCGGTGGCCATCCCGTCGTCGGCAACGATCACGGTTCTGCCTGCCAGCGGCAGCCGCGGCCCCGGATACGCTCCTGCCCGGCGCTCCAGTTCCGCCTGCTCGATCCCCACCACCTCATCGAGGGCCGACTGTGGGATCCCCGGCTTGAGCAGCTCGTCCACAAAAGGCCGGTTCAGGACCCGCACCACCCGGCCGTCGACCGCGGCCAGCGCACCGAAGGCCGTTTCCCCATGCCCGGGAATCCAGCTTCCGGACCGGAAACACGTCCCAGTCCAGCCGGAGCGCTGCGGCGGCCACCGGGACACCGCCGCGGGAGAGGCCCAGCACCACGGTGTCCGGGCGTTCGCGGAACTGGGGGAGGGCGGCGGCCAGGAGCCTGCCTGCCCGCGGTCGGTAAAGCGCATGCCCATGGAGACCCTCTTCCGGCGGTTCCGGCCCGTTCTGCTGCGGCCAGCCTACGTCCGGCGGGGCAGCTGCACGAGGGAAGCGCCGGCGTCCTTCCGGCGGGAAGTTCTACCCATCCAGCGAATGGAATAACGCCTGTAGCATGTCTCAGGGCGAGCCAGACCGGCCCAACCGCCGACGGGGCAATGACATGGGGGAATCAGTGGCCGGAACTTTTTATGGCGCGGATGTGGCCCAGCTTCGCATTCTGGCGTCGCAGGCTGGAAGCAGCGCCCTGACGCTCAGCGGCCTTCACCGCCGCCTGGCATCGGAGCTGGCCGCGTCGGGGCACTGGCAGGGGAATGATGCCAGAGCGTTCAGAACGGACTGGGAGACCAGCCACTCGCGTTCCATGATCCTGGCCGTCCAGCTCCTGGAGAAGATGCAGCGGGAGCTGACGGCCAACGCTGACCAGCAGGAAGGTGCCAGCGGAGCCGCCGGCGGTCCGTCCTCTTCCCTCGGTGTTGCCGCCCCGACGGCAGGGCTCGCCACACCGGACGCGCTGGGGGCGATGTCCCCCCGGCAAATCCACGAGTGGTGGGACGGCCTCGGAGCAGACCAGCAGGCGGAGTTTGCCCGGCTCCATCCCTTTGCAGCCGGCAACACCGACGGGCTTCCTGTCGCGGCCAGGATCGAAGCGAACCGCGTGGCCGCCGAAACCCGCCTGGCCATGCTGGAGCACGACGGAAAAGGCTCGACGGAGGAAGCCAAGTACCTGAAGCGCACGGTGGACGGGAGCATCAGCGTCGTGGCCTACGATCCCGCGAAGGGTAATCTCGTTGAGATGATCGGCGACTACGACTCAAACACCACGACTGTTCTGACCTATGTTCCGGGCACTTTTGCCTCAGCGGACGGATTTTACGCCGGAGATGCCCAGAGAATGGCAGCGTTTCTGCAGCAGTCGGATCCGGAGGGAAGCACGGCGGCCTTTGTCTACAAGAACAGTGAGTTCCCGCAGGACCAGACGTTCGTGCAGTCAGCGGACAAGAGCTTCGGGGAGCAGGCCGGCCGGAAGCTTGCGGATTTCGAAGAAGGTCTCGCGGTGCAGAACCCGACCGGCGCCCAAACGGTGGCGGTGTCCCACAGCTGGGGTGAAGCTGCGGTAGCGTCGTCTGAAATGTACGGGACACATTACGACAAACAGGTCTCCCTTTCCGGTGCCTGGATGCCGGAGGGCTGGGAGGCCGATCCGGAGACCGAGTACCACCATTTCGCCTATGACTTTGACGCGCTGGCCACCGCGCAGCGGCTGGGCCTGGTGGGCGGCAACTATCCCCTGGAGGATCCGGCGTTTACGAAGCATATCTACGATGACCCCGCCAGGAACTTTCAGGTGGGCCCGGTGAAGATCACGACGGACCTGATGGCCAAAAAAGACAACCACACCCTGATCGCCAGCGCACAGGATGCGAAGAACCGTGCGGCCCGCGAGGACATTGCTTACGTCATCTTTGGGAGCAGCCGATGAACGCTGCCACATTGCTCACCCGGCTCTCTGCAGCCGTAGCCCTCACGTGCCTCGCCGCCGCACTGGCAGCCTGTGCACCCGCCACCGAAACCCGGAGCCCCAACATGGATCTTGACACCGCGAAACAGTCCACCCGCAGCCAGCAGGACGAACTGCTGTCGGTGGTCCCGCCGGCAGCCGTGTCGACGACGAGACAGACCGCCACGTCCCGCGCCCTCTTTGAATGCGAGACCGGCGGCTACTACTGGCCGGGGACGATGAATGTTGTCCTCAGTGCGGACGCCGACGGCCCGGCCCTGCTGGAGCAGATCAAGGCCGAATGGTCGGCCAAGAGCGGCTGGACCGTCAGGGACAAGACGAGCGTCAACGGCGACCCGGAACTGGTGATCGTGAGTGAGGAAGGCTACCGGCACTCGATCGAGTTCAACCCGGAGCGGCACGCGCTCCACGTTTTGTCCTCCTCCGCATGCTTCCAGATGGAAGGTAAGCCCGAGCCCGGCGTCGACTACTAGACCCCGGACCCAGGTCCCCGTTGGAGGCAGCGGGAGATCAGACGCCCAGGAAGCTGATGGCCCCCTGCTTGAACGCGCGGCTGGTGATGGCGTTGGTGTGGTTCCGGCCCGGCAGGACCAGTTGCTCGACCATGGCGCCCGCCCTGGCGCCCAGCGCTGCGAGTTCCGGCATTGACGCGGCGCGGGCGTCCTTCTCCCCGGCCACCAGCAGCATCGGCACTTGCGGCACGGCCTCGGCAGGGTCGAACGGCTCGCTCTTGACGGCTTCCACGAGGGAGAGCAGCGAGAAGATGTTGTTGCTCGGCAGCATCTGGGCCAACTTCAGCAGCCCGGCGGTGGACGCGTCGGCGATCGGGGTGCCGTCGGCCAGGTAGCGCTGAGCGGCAACGAGGTCGAAGTCGGCCAGCGGATCGGAGGCGTTGGGTCCGCCCAGGACCAGCCGGTGCACCATCTCGTGCTGGGTGGCGCCGAACTCCCAGGCGAGCCGGGAGCCGAGCGAGTAGCCGATCAGGTCCAGCCCGCTGGACGGGTCGCCATCGCGCAGGGGGCGGACGCCGGCGTCGGACGCGATCTGCAGCAGATCCGCGCGGATCCTGCTGGGCGTATAGGAGTCCATGTCCTCGGGGGCGCCGCTGCGTCCGTGGCCGGGCAGATCCACCGTGATGACGCGGCGGCCGGCCTCCAGCAGCGCCGCGAGCCAGCCGGTGTCCTCCCAGTTGAGCTTGGAGGAGGAGGAGAAACCGTGCAGCAGCAGCACCGGGCGGAGCCCGGCGTCGGACCCGGGCTCGTGCACCCCGACGTACAGCTGGGGGTCGGTGCCCTCGACGGTATGGGAATGCTGTTCGCCGGTGTGTCTGCCGCTCATGGTGTCAGTCCTCATCAAGTACGGCGCTCAGGCGGACCCGGCGCTTCGGTGCCTCTTCCTTCGGGACCGTGCCCACGATGCCGGCGGTGTTGTCCGGCACCTCAAACACAATCAGGGGCTCGCCGACAGTGATGTTGTCACCGGGCCCGCCGTGGATACGCACCACCTTACCCGCCTGCGGACTGGGCAATTCAACAGCTGACTTGGTGGTTTCCACCTCGACGAGGGGCTGGTTGCGCTCCACCTGGTCGCCCGGGGCCACAAGCCATTCCAGCACGGTTGCCTCGATCAGGCCCTCGCCGAGGTCCGGGAGCGGGAAGGAAATTTCAGCCACGTTTGTACTCCAATACTCGCTGGATCCCGAAGAGGATCCGGTCAATGTTCGGGATGTATTCGTCTTCCAGGTCTCCGGAGGGGTACGGGACATCGAAGCCGGTGACCCGCTCCACCGGGGCCCTGAGCGTGTCGAAGCAGCTCCGGGTGATCAGCTGGGCCACCTCGGCGCCCAGCCCGGAGGTGAGCGGCGCTTCGTGGACGACGACGGCGCGGCGCGTCTTGCCCACGGAGGCGGCCAGGGCGGCGGCGTCGATCGGCTTGAGCCAGCGCAGGTCAAGGACCTCGATGTCGATCCCGTCCTCGGCGGCGAGTTCGGCCACCTGGAGGCAGCGGGCCACCATGGCGCCCCAGGCGACGAGGGTCAGGTGCCGGCCTTCGCGCAGAACCTTCGCGCCGGTGGGGGAGCCTCCGGATGCATCGTGGCTGGCGACGTCCACCTCGCCCTTTTGCCAGTAGCGCGACTTCGGCTCCATGAAGATCACCGGATCCGGCCGCGTCGCGGCGTACTTGAGCAGGTGGTACGCCTCGTGCGGGTTCGACGGCGAGACCACCTTGAGCCCGGGCACGTGCGCGAAGAGCGCCTCGAGGCTTTCGCCGTGGTGTTCGGGGGCGCGGATGCCGCCGAAGCTGGGAACCCGCAGCGTGATGGGCATCGGCATGGTGCCGCGGCTGCGGTAGTTCATCCGGGCGATCTGGCAGACGATCTGATTGATGGCCGGGTAGGCGAAGCCGTCGAACTGGACCTCCGGGATGGGGTGGAAGCCGGCCATCGCCAGGCCCACCGACATGCCGAGGATGCCGGATTCGGCCAGCGGCGTGTCGAACACCCGCTGTTCGCCGTGCTTGGCCTGCAGGCCGTCGGTGATCCGGAATACACCGCCGAGCCGGCCGCAGTCCTCCCCGAAGATCAGGGTCTTCGGATTCTCCGCGAGCACCTCGTCGAGCGCCCGGTTGAGGGCCTGCTGCATGGACATCACGGTGGGGGCTGCGGGGCTTGCAGCGCTCTTGCCTGACAAAGGTGCGCCTTCGAGAATCGAGTTAGACATGTTCGGACTCCTCGCGCCAGTTGGCGGCCTGGGCCTGCAGGGCAGGGGTGGTTTCCTGGAAGACCAGGTCAAACATTTCGGTGCCGGGGCGGGAGCCGAGCGCCTGGATGCCGGCGCGGATCTGTTCCTCCTCGGCCTTGGCTGCGGCGAGGGCCGCGGCGAAGAAGGCCTCGTCGGCGATGCCGCCGGCGAGCAACCGCTGCCGGAAGCGCTCCAGCGGGTCGGTGCCGGCGCCGTCGCGCTCCTCATCGAGCGAGCGGTAGCGTCCCGGATCATCCGAGGTCGAGTGCGGGCCGCGGCGGTAGGTCATGGCCTCGATGAGCACGGGGCCGTTCCCGGCCCGGGCGTGCGCGAAGGCGCGGCGGGTGGCCTCGACGACGGCGACGACGTCGTCGCCGTCGATCTGCAGGGCCGGCATGCCGTAACCGGCGGCGCGGGCGGCGACGGAGCCGCCGGCCACCTGGCGTTCGGTGGGAACCGAGATCGCCCAGCCGTTGTTCTGGACGAAGAACACCACGGGGGCCTTCATGACGGCGGCGAAGTTCAGGGCCTCGTGGACATCGCCCTGGGAGGATGCGCCGTCGCCGAAGTAGGTGAGTGCGACGCCGAGCTCGCCCTCGGCGTGTGCAGCGTCGGCGGCCAGCGTCTGGCCGTGGGCCCAGCCGACGGCATGCAGCACCGAGCCGGCCACCACGGCCTGGATCGGGGCGAGCCGGGACTCCATCGGGTCGTAGAGGCCGCCGTGCCAGGTGGCCTTGTGGGTGGACATGTAGGCCACCATGTCCACGCCCATGGTGCGGGCCACCCCCATTTCGCGGTAGGTGGGGAAGACAAAGTCCCGGGTGGTGTCCACGGCGTAGCCGCTGCCCACCTGGGCCGCCTCCTGGCCGAGCTCGGGCGCGTAGCCGGGGATGATGCCCTGGCGCTGCCAGGCGATGGCCGAGGTGTCGAGGTGCCGGACCGCCACCATCAGCGAATAAAGCTCGCGGAGCTGGGCGGGAGAGAGCGGTTCGGCGGCGTCGCCGGAAGCCACGGGAAGTGTGTCCATGGCTGTGACCCTAGTCACCCGCGTGGCGCTGTGCAATCAGCCGCTAGATCACTGACCAGACTGCACAAGAGTGCCGGTCCGGAGGCGTCAACACGCGGCAATTTGTACACTTCGAGGGCGCGTGCCTCACGCCCGGCTGGCCAGCGGCAGGGACCGTTTTGAGCGTCCACAACGTCCCCTGCCGCGGGGTACTGGCGCAGGGGCGGGTTACTGGGGCAGGTCCGCGCGGTTGCGGGTGAGCCGGGCGCCGATCCAGCAGGCCGCGGCAATGCCGGCGACCAGGACCAGGGTGCTGAGAAGCTGTTTGCTGCTGTCCGGGCTGCTGAAGCCCACGGCGAAGATCAGGGCCAGGAGCACCAGTCCGAAGATCGTCAGTCCCGGGAAGCCCTTCATCCGCAGCGGCAGGACGGTGCCGTCGCGGTCGGCGCGGCGGCGGAGGATCAGCTGGGACACCAGCGCGGATCCCCAGACCATCAGGCAGGTCGAGCCGACCAGCTGGAACAGCGCCGGAAGGATCTTCTCCGGGAAGAGCAGCTCCATCACGGCGGCCAGGAAGCCGAACGCCACGGAAACGCCGACGGCGAGCATCGGTACCCGCGCCTTGTTGATCCTGGACAGGAAGCGGGGGGCCTCGCCGCGTTCGGACAGCGAGAAGACCATCCGGGACGCGCCGTAAAGGTTCGCATTCAGGGCCGAGAGCAGCGCGACGACGGCCACCAGGGTAATGGCGGCGCCGGCGCCGGGAATGCGCGCGACGTCCAGGACGCCGGCGAACGGCGAGGCCAGGGCTTCCGAAGTGTAGGGAAGGACCGCGGCGATGACGAACACCGAGCCGATGTAGAAGACCAGGATCCGCCACACGACGGTGCGGATCGCCAGGGCCACGCTGTGCTGGGGGTTCTCAGTTTCGGCGGCGGCCACACTGACAATCTCCGTGCCGCCGAACGCGAAGATGACCACGAAGAGCGCGGTGGCGATGCCGCCCAGGCCGGCCGGGGCGAAGTCGGCGGTGAAGTTGGACAGACCCGGGGACTCGACGTCCGGCAGCCAGCCCAGCAGCAGGGCGGTGCCGATGCCCAGGAACAGCAGGATGGCTGCCACCTTGAGGATGGCGAACCAGAACTCGAACTCGCCGAAGTTTTTCACCCCGGCGAGGTTGATCGCCGTGAACACGACCATAAAGATCAGTGACAGGGCCCAGACGGGAATGACCGGCCAGACCGTGAACAGCAGGGCGGCGGCACCGAGGGCCTCGGCGGCGATCACCACCACCAGCTGCAGCCACCAGAGCCAGCCCACCGTGGCTCCGGCGGTCCGGCCCATGGCCTTGGCGGCGTAGACGGAAAACGCGCCGCTGTTGGGGTTGGCCGCGGCCATCTCGCCCAGGGCCCACATCACGAGGATGATCAGGGTGCCGGCGACGACGTAGGAAATGAGGACGGCGGGCCCGGCGGCCTGGACTCCGGCCCCCGAGCCAAGGAACAGGCCGGCGCCGATGGCGCTGCCGAGGCCCATCATGGTGAGTTGGCGTGGCTTCATGCTGTGCCCGAGTTTCAGGCCGGGGCGCTCCGCGGTGGACTTCATTGTCATGCTGGCGAACCTTCGTGTGGTTTTTGATCTTTTGGTCCTTATGGGACCTATTGAATTTACCGCTACGAAGCGGGGTCTTCGAGCGCCGGCCGTGAGAACATGGTGACAGATTGTTGGTCCATAACGAAGTTTCCACGCCTTTTTGTGAGGCGATTGCCTCAGTGGGAGGAATATTTGATGGATGTTGATGCCCTGGACGCGAAGATTGTCCGATTCTTCACCGATTCACCCCGGGCCTCGGTGCTGGAGGCCTCCCGCGTGCTCAGGGTGGCCCGCGCCACCGTGCAGTCACGGCTGGACCGGATGCAGGACAGCGGCGTCATCGGCTCGTGGGTGCCGCAGCCGGACCCGGCCCGCTTCGGGTTTCCCGTCGTCGCCTTCTGCTCCCTGACGATCAACCAGGACCTGGGGCACGACGCGGTGGTCGAGGCCCTCGCGGCGATTCCGGAACTGATCGAAATCCACACTGTCTCCGGCAGTTCGGATCTGATGGCCCGCATCGCGGCCCGCTCCAACCCGGACCTGCAGCGCGTTCTGGATGCCATGATCGCCACCCGGACGGTGCTTCGCGCGTCCTCGGTGATTGTCCTGAACACCCACTTCCAGGACCGCACCCTGCCGCTCCTGGAAGCCGCCGCCGGGCCACGGTAAGCGGGCCCGCGCGGCTGCCCGACGCACCGGACCAGCGCGGCGGGCTGAAACAACATTTTGCGCCCGGCGGCCGGCGTCGTAGAATTAGTTCTAGTCAAGTTGACTATAACTACTCCGGCGGTCGGGCCGGACCGTCCGTGCAGTCCCAGGGGGCCGCCCGGAGCCGAGGATCGCGGGGTGAGTCTGCCATCTACACGACAGCTGCCAACGTCTCCGAGCGCCAGCTCGCGCCGCCGACGCTGGCCATCTCCACGGTGATTTTTGCCCTCCGCCCCAGTGAGCGTTCCGGACGCCCCACCCTCTGGATCCCGCTGGTGCGCCGGATCCGCGAACCGTTCAAGGGAATGTGGGCCCTGCCCGGGGGGCCGCTGACCCACTCCGATTCCCTGCAGGATGCCGCCTCGCGGAATCTGCAGGAGACCACCGGCCTGGCGCCCAGCTACCTCGAACAGCTCTACGCCTTTGGCGGCCTGCACCGCTCGCCCACCCAGCGCGTCGTCTCGATTGTGTACTGGGCGCTGGTGCAGCCCACCGAGGCCGCGCTCGCGGACGAGTCCGAAAACGTCCGGTGGTTCCGAGCGGACCGGCTGGGCGAGCTGGCCTTCGACCACAACGCGATCATCGACTACGCGCTCTGGCGGCTGCGCAACAAGATGGCCTACGGCTCCATCGCGTACCACCTGCTAGGGGAGTACTTCACCCTGGCCCAGGTCCGGGAAGTCTACGAGGCCGTCCTGGACTGCGAGCTGGACCCGGCAAACTTCCGCCGGCAGGTCAAGGCCACACCCGAAATCGAAGAAACCGACCAGTACCTGCAGGGCGGCAAACACCGCCCGCCCCGCCTCTACCGCTTCACCGGCCGCCCGGGCCTTGACCCAGACAACAGGAGCACACCATGAGCAGCGTCAACACGGCCATCCAGCTGATCACGCGCGAACAGGCCATCCGCAGCGCCAAGGGCATTGCAGCAGCGGCCTCCACCTGCAGCCCGGCGCTCGCCCGCGGGCCCTGGGACTACGACCTCGCCGAGGCCCTTGCCGGCGTGCCCGCCTACGGACCCGGCGCCTCCGCCGGGGATGCCGCCCCGGCGTCGACCCCCCGGCAGGGCCGGCTTCCCCAGGAGTACACGCTCGCGAGCGACGCCGAACTCGACGCCCGGATCCGGGCCGCCAAGGCGGCGCTCGGGGACCGCGCCGTGGTGCTGGCCCACTTCTACCAGCGTGACGAGATAGTGGAGTACGCCGACTTCGTGGGTGACTCCTTCCAGCTGGCCAACGCCGCGCTGACCCGCCCGGATGCCGAGGCCATCATCTTCTGCGGCGTGCACTTCATGGCCGAGACCGCGGACATCCTGTCCAGGCCGGACCAGGCCGTAATCCTGCCCAACCTCGCCGCAGGCTGTTCGATGGCGGACATGGCGGACATCGACTCCGTGACCGAGTGCTGGGAGCAGCTCGAGGAACTGTTCGGCACCGAGCCCGACGCCGGGGGCCGGGTCCCGGTCATCCCGGTCACCTACATGAACTCCTCCGCCGCCCTCAAGGGGTTCTGCGGCGAGCACGGCGGCATCGTCTGCACCTCCTCCAACGCCGCCACGGTCCTGGAATGGGCGTTCGAGCGCGGCCAGCGGGTGCTGTTCTTCCCGGACCAGCACCTGGGCCGCAACACGGCCAAGGCCCTGGGGGTGCCGCTGGAGCAGATGCCGATGTGGAACCCGCGCAAGGACCTCGGCGGCAACGCCGGGCAGACCCTCAAGGACTCCCGGGTCATCCTCTGGCACGGCTTCTGCTCGGTCCACAAGCGCTTCAACGTGGGCCAGATCGAGAAGGCCCGCGCCGAGTTCCCGGGCGTCCAGGTGATCGTGCACCCGGAGTGCCCCATGGAAGTGGTGGACGCCGCCGATTCCGCCGGCTCCACGGACTTCATCCGCAAGGCCATCGCCGCCGCGACCGGGCCCACCACCTTCGCCGTCGGCACCGAGATTAACCTCGTCAACCGGCTGGCCGCGGAGAACCCGCAGCACACCATCTTCTGCCTGGACCCGGTGGTCTGCCCCTGCTCCACGATGTACCGCATCCACCCCGGCTACCTCGCCTGGGTCCTGGAAGCGCTGGTCCGGGGCGAAGTGGTCAACCGGATCACGGTGGAGGACGCCGTCGCCGCCCCGGCACGGGTCGCCCTCGAGCGGATGCTGGCGGCGCGGCCGTGACCAGGCCGCCGCGTTTGGTGGTGGTGGGCAGCGGCATTGCCGGACTGTACGCCGCGCTGCTTGCAGCCGACGCGGTCCGGGACGGCGGGCCGGCCTGCGAGGTGGTGCTCCTGAGCAAGGGAACCCTCGAGGAGAGCAACACCTTCTACGCCCAGGGCGGCGTCTCGGCCGTGCTCACGCCGGGTGAGGCGGCGCCGGGAGATTCGGTGGCGGCCCACGTCGCCGACACCCTCGCCGCCGGCGCCGGGCTCAACGACCCGGAGGCCGTACGTGTCCTGTGCACCGAGGCCGTCCGGGACATCGCCGGCCTGGGCCGCTACGGCGTGCACTTCGACGCCGGACCCGGCGGAGGCCCGGCCCTCGGCCTCGAGGCGGCACACTCCGCCGCCCGTATCCTGCACGCCGGCGGGGACGCGACGGGGGCCCGCATCGCCCGCGCCCTCGCCGCCGCCGTCCTGGACCGCGCCGTCCCGGACCGAACAGTCCCTGCCCGGTTGCGGGTCGAGACAGGCGCCTTCGTCACGGACCTGCTCACCGAACACCCGAGCCGGGGCCGGGCGGGCGCGGTCCGGGTCGCCGGCGTCGCCTACCTCGCCCACGGACAGCCCCGGGAACTGGACGCCGACGCGGTGCTCCTGGCCACCGGCGGTGCCGGTCGGCTCTTCGCCCGGACCAGCAACCCGGCCGTCGCCACTGCCGACGGCCTGGCCCTGGCCTGGCGGGCGGGGGCGGCCGTCCGGGACCTGGAATTCTTCCAGTTCCACCCCACCACGCTCGCGGCGGACGAAATTCCCGGAGGTCCGCCGGCGCTGCTCATTTCCGAGGCGGTCCGCGGCGAGGGTGCTGTCCTGCTCGACGCCGCCGGCTACCGGTTTCTGCCGGACTACCACCCGGACGCCGAGCTTGCCCCGCGCGACGTCGTCTCCCGCAGCATCGCACTGCACCTCGCCGCGACCGGCGCACCGGCGGACAGCCCCGTCTTCCTGGACGCCCGGGGAATCGAGGCCGCCCGCGGCCCCGGATTCCTGTCCCGGCGTTTCCCCACCATCACCGCGGCCACCCGCGCCGCCGGCTACGACTGGACCGTCCAGACGCTCCCGGTATCCCCGGCGGCCCACTACTGGATGGGAGGTGTGTCCACCGACCTCTGGGGGCGAACCTCCGTGCCGGGACTGTACGCAGCCGGTGAAGTCGCGTGCACGGGCGCGCAGGGCGCCAACCGGCTGGCGAGCAATTCACTCCTGGAAGCTCTGGTCTTCGGCCGCCGCGCGGTGGAGGCGTTCCTGGGCGCTGACCCGTCGCACGACACCACTGCTCCGCGTGCTGCCTCGGCCGCGGGCGGCCTCCCCTTGACGCACGCTTCCGCAGCGCTGTCGCGCGACTTAGGACGGGGGGAGGGAACTTCAACGTGCGCGCCCGGGAACGTTGTGACGTCTGCTCCCGTGCGCGGGGTTTTCTCGCGCGATGCTCTACGGCGGTTGATGACTGCTGACGCCGGAGTCCTCCGCAGTGGGGAGCAACTGCGGGAGGCGGAGTCAGTGCTTGCTTCGTGGGCCGCAGTTGTCCGTCCCGAGGACGTGACGGACGCAGCGGACCCGGGGGAGCACGAGGACCGGAACCTGCTGCTGGCCGCCCAGCTGCTCGTGGCAGCGGCGCGGAAGCGGACCGGTTCGGTGGGCGCCCACTACCGTGCCGACGCAGCCCCGGATGAATCGAACCCGGATGACGCGAACCCGGTCGACGCGGAGCCCGCTGCCGCCCGCCCTGCCCTGCCCGCGGCCCCCGCCCGCGCAACCCCGCCGGCCGGCGCGCACGGCCACCGCCATGCCACCGCCTCCCGTCCGAAACAAAGGATCTCCTCATGACAGCTCCCGCCGCAGCCCGCCCGGTCGCCCTCCCGGCGACGGCGCTTGCCGGAACCCTGCCCGCCGCCGCCGTTGACGCCGTGCTGCGGGCGGCCCTGGACGAGGATGCGCCGTACGGTGACATCACTTCGCAGACGCTCATCCCGGCGGACGCGCGTGCGACGGCGGTCCTGGCCGCCCGCGTGCCCGGCGTGCTCAGCGGCGGGGAAGTGTTCGCCGCGGCGATGAAGCTCACAGACCCGGACGCCGCCGTCGAACTCCTGGTGGCCGACGGTGCCGCCTTTGCCGCCGGCACGGCGCTCGCGAGGGTCAGCGCGAACGCCCGGGCCGTGCTGCTCGCCGAGCGTGTGGCCCTGAACCTGGTCCAGAGGATGAGCGCCATCGCCACCAGGACAGCCGAGTTCGTCGCCCTTGTGGACGGCACCGGGGCGCGCATCACCGACACCCGGAAGACGACGCCGGGCCTGCGGGTGCTGGAGCGGTACGCCGTCCGCTGCGGCGGCGGAGCCAACCACCGCTTTGGCCTCTCCGACGCGGTGCTGGCCAAGGACAACCATCTGGCCGTCCTGACCGGGGGAGACCCGTCAAAGCTCACCGCGGTGCTGCGGGAAGCCAAGGCCCGGCTCGGGCACACCACGCACTTCGAAGTGGAGGTGGACAGCATGGACCAGATCGGACCGGTGCTGGCCGCCGGGGTGGACACCATCATGCTGGACAACTTCAGCCTGGCCGAACTGGGAGCCGGGGTGGCCCTGGTGGCCGGCCGCGCCCGGGTCGAGGCCAGCGGCAACGTCAATTTGGCCACCGTGGCGGGCATCGCCGGCACCGGGGTGGACGTCATCTCGATCGGCGGACTCACCCACAGCGTCGCCGCCCTGGACCTGGGCCTGGACATTGAGCTGGGGCCGGGCACTGACCCAGGGTTCGGCACTGACCCGGGGTTCGGCACTGACCCGGGGTTCGGCACTGACCCGGGGTTCGGCACTGACCCGGGGTTCGGCACCGGACAGGGCCGTGCACCCGGGACCGGGCGGAACAGCGGACAGACGGCCGGGGCGGCGGCGCCATGATCTTCCTCGACGCCGCGGCCACCACCCCGGTCCGCCGCGAGGTGCTCGAAGCCATGTGGCCGTTCCTCTCCGGGGAGTTCGGGAACCCCTCGAGCCACCATTCGCTCGGCGACGCGGCCGCCACGGCGCTCGCCGGGGCACGGGCAACCACGGCCCGGGCGCTGGGCTGCCGCCCGGGCGAGGTGGTCTTCACCTCCGGGGGCACGGAGGCGGACAACCTGGCCGTCAAGGGCATCGCCCTGGCCCGCCGCGCGGCGGACCCGCGGCTGGACCGGGTGGTGATCAGCGCCGTCGAACATCCAGCCGTGGAGGAGTCGGCCCGCTACCTGGAACGCGTGCACGGCTTCGCCGTCGACGTCGTGCCGGTGGACCCGTACGGCCGCGTCACCGGGGAGGCCCTCGCCGCCGCGCTCCGGCCGGAGACCGCCCTGGTCAGCATCATGTACGCCAACAACGAGGTGGGCACGGTGCAGCCGATCACCCGGCTGGCCGCGCTGGCCCGCGCGCAGGGAATCCCGTTCCACACCGACGCCGTCCAGGCCGCCGTCTGGCTTCAGCTCGACACCGCAGCACTGGGCGTGGACGCCCTGAGCATCTCCGGACACAAACTGGGGGCGCCAAAAGGAAACGGAGCCCTGTTCGTGCGCAGCCGGATCCGGCTGGAACCGGTGATCCACGGCGGGGGGCAGGAACGCGGGCGCCGGTCGGGGACCGAGAACGTGGCCGGGGCCGTAGCCCTCGCGACGGCGCTCACCCTCGCCCGGAACACGCCGGGAGACCGTGCGGCACACGTTGCCGCGCTGCGTGATGGCTTCATCCGCTCGGTGCAGGCCCAGGTTCCGGGCGCGGTCCTCACCGGCCATCCGAGCGAGCGGCTGCCCTCGGTCGCCTCGTTCTGCTTCCCGGGGACCAGCGGCGAATCCGTGCTGCTGGAGCTCGAACGGCTGGGAGTCATCTGCTCCAGCGGCTCGGCCTGCGCGGCGGGTTCGGACGAGCCCTCCCCGGTGCTGCGCGCGATGGGCATCGAGGCAGACATTGCCCAGACGGCGGTCCGCTTCAGCTTCGACTCCACCATCACGGCGGCGGAGCTGCAGGAGGCGGCGGCCGCGGTCCGCACCGCCGTCGGCAGCGTCCAGGCCCTCGGCGCAACCTGACACCCGTCCCCCCTGACCCGGTTGCCCTATCACTTAATGCTGCTCCGGGGCCCTCCAGGGCACGTTATCTGATAGCGCAAGCCGGGGTTCCGGAGGGGGCGGTGCGGAAAGCTTAGCGGTGCCGCGCGCGGCGGAAAATCCAGTGCCGCAGCAGGGTGAAGCGCACAGCCGTGGCCGCGAAGCCGGAGAGCGTGGTGGTCCACAGCTCGTCGGCGACGGTGGCAGCGGGGTTGATCCAGTGCAGGACGCCGAGGCTTCCGCCGGTGATCAGCAGCGCCACGAGGATCACGATCAGTCCGTTGAGATGGTCGCGCTTCATCCGGTGGCGTTCGGTGATCCTGAAGGTCAGCCGCCGGTTCAGGGCCGTGTTCATCAGTGACGTGAGGATGAGTGCCGTCGCGTTGGCCGGCTGCGAGCCGAGGTGCGGACGGAGGAAAGCGTAGAGCGCCAGTGATGTTGCCGTGCACACAATGCCGACGGCGGTGAACCTCAGCAGTTGCCGGACCAGCGGGTAGCGGAGGACACCGCGGTGGCGGAGGGAAGGACGCCGGCCGGTGGCAGTGTCACTGGCAGTGGCAGTGTCACTGGCAGTGTCACTGGCAGGGGCAGGGGCAGTGGCGGGGGCAGCGGAGTGCTGCTCGAGCTGGGCATCCATCCGCTCAGGACAGCTCGCCGACAGGGATCTCCACGGCCAGGCGGTTGGAGGGGCCGGCGAGGGGGCATGCCCACGCCTCGTTGTAGGCGCAGGACGGGTTGTAGGCGAAGTTGAAGTCAACGACGAACTCGGCCCCGGGCCCGGACCCCTGCATGCCGTGGAAGGCGCCCTTGATCGTGTCCAGCAGGTAGCGGCCCGCACCGTAGCTGCCGCCGGGCTGCCCGGCGGTGGCATCGCGGAACGGCACGAAGATGCCGCCGGCGTAGCCATGGATCTTCCACACGCCGAGCTGGCCCAGTTCCGGCAGGTCGAACGTGCCCAGCCGGACAAACCGGACCAGGCCGTCGGTGCCGGTCTCGACGTTCACTTCCAGTCCGGCGCCCTCGCTCGTCAGCGGGATGTGGAAGCGGTAGATCGGATCGTAGTCGGCCGTCTTCAGCCCTCCGAAGCTCGACTTGGCGGCCGCCGTGAGCGGCGACGCGGGGTGCGTGCCGAACATCCGGTCCCGCTCCTGGCGCCAGTAGGAATGAGCCTCGGCCGGATCCTCGGCCGCGATCTTCCGCACGTTGGCGTACAGCGCAAAGGTCCTGAGCCGCCAGTCCGCGATGTCGACGGGGGAGATGTCCGCCTCGCCGCCCTGGGCTCCGAAATCCGTCGGGCCTAAATCCTGATCCGCCATGTCCCCAGCGTAACCCGCTTTCCCTGCGGCGAACCGCGCCTCCGGCGGCGGGTCCCGGGCCCGCCCCGGCCTGGACTTCAGCGCACGCAGACCACCCCCGCACGCCCCGTCAGCCGCGCCGGCGGGAAAGGATCATGCTGCAGAGACTGGACCGCGGGGTCAGGTTCCACGAAACGCTGATCAGGGAACTCCGGGCGGCCGGAAGCCCCGTTACGCTGGCATTATGACTGGGACGGATACTTTCCGGCGGACGACGGCCCGCGGCGTCAGCATCGCTGCTGCCCTCGTGCTCGCCGGCGCCGCGCTGGCCGGCTGCAGCAGCGACGGCAAGGGCGCCCCTGCCTGGACGGCCGGCGGCACCCCGAGCGCCGGCGCCAGCGGGGCAGGGTCCCCGACCGATCTGTCCACGGGCAGCACGACGCCGGGCACGTCCCCGGGGTCCACAGCCTCCGGCGCGGCGGAACCCGGCTCGGCGGCGGCGGCCTGGAAGGTGTTCACCGATCCGGCGAAGACCGTCAGTTTCGAGCTCCCGCAGGAGTGGATCGCCCAGTCGGTGACCCCGGACCAGGGAACCCTGCCCGGAGCCCTCAAGATCGAGGTCAAGGACGCCGCGGGCGGCTACCTCGCTACCCTGCAGACCGGACTGCAGCCACGGCCCGCCCCCGCCTGTGCGGACGGCGCCGCGAAACCGTACACCGTCGTCAGCAGTGTCCCGGTGGAACTGCCACACCGCGGCGGCGAAGGGACCATCGACCCGCGGGTGGTGTACCGGGTGATCCAGGGCTACAAGTACTTCGGCTCCTACGGCATCACCAACGTCGTCGGCGGCAGGGAAGGAAAGTCCTGCGTGCTGCAGAACCTGGTCCGCGGGCCCGAGGGCAAGGGGGACTACTCTTTCGCTGACCTGACGGAGCTGAAAGCGTTCTCCCCGGACCAGAAGGTCGCGCCTGCCCGGGCTTTTGACACCCTCGACCAGGCGGCCAAATACGTCAACGAGGGCTCGGAATTCGCCAACGTCCAGCGGATGCTAATGTCTCTGGAGATCAAAAACTAGTCCCGCACCGCCCGCACACATCCGGACCGGGAGCGGTGACTTCACCCGCCGTTGCCCTCACACCCCGGAGAAACATGGAACGCTCTGTAGCCGCCCGCATGGCCTTCAAGACCGTGGCCGACACGAAGGTCGCCCTGGCGGTATCCGTGGCACACAACTCCGGCTACAGCGGCTTCGTGGAGACCCTGTCCGTGACCTCCGGCGGCGAGCATGTCCCGCTTACCGAACTCCCGGACCACCACGGCGGGCGCTTCCACTACATGGAATTCGCTGAACCCACCGAAGTGCTCGTGGAGTACACGGCCACCGTCACCGGCTTCGCGCTGCCGGAGGAACCCCGGCTGATGGAACTCATCCGCTACGTCCGGCCGAGCCGCTATGCCGAGTCCGACCGGCTCCTGCCGACGGCCTACGCGGAATTCGGCGGCCTGCAGGGTGCTGAGCTGGTGCACGCGGTGCGCAACTGGGTGTTCAGCGAGTTGCGCTACATCAGCGGATCCTCCCGGGGGACCGACGGGGCCGTCGAGACTCTGCTGCACCGCCGCGGGGTCTGTCGCGACTTTGCCCACCTGGCGATCTCCCTGCTGCGCGCCAAGGACGTTCCCGCCCGGCTGGCCGCGGTGTACGCCCCGGGACTGAGCCCCATGGACTTCCACGCGGTGGCCGAGGCCCACATCAACGGTGCCTGGTACGTCATCGACCCCACAGGCCTGGCACCGCGCGGGAGCATGTTGCGGATCACCGCCGGCCGGGATTCCTCGGATACCGCGTTCCTGTCGACCGTTGGTGGCAGCCTGTCGCTGACGCAGCTCACGGTCACCGCCATCGTCGACGGCGACCTGCCGGATGAGGATCCGGCGAAGCTGGTCACCCTCCAGTAGGGATGCTCCCGGCGGGCTCCCCACTACTCCCCGGGATTGGTCAAGCTCGGAGGCATCGACTCAGATATCCGGGAACTCAGAGGCCTGGGCAACGACCGTGAAGTGACCATCGAAATCGTTGGCGATTGACGGACCGCCGCCGGAAGCTTCGCGGGTCAGCGGGTCGCCACCGAGGCCCGCAGCTTCTCTGTCAGTCGCAGCAGCTCCTGCTGCTCGGCCGCCGTCAGCGCCGGAGCCACCAGGGAGGCAATGTCGCGGACGTGCTCCCGGCCGATCTGCTTCTGGAGCTCCCAGCCCGCTTCGGTGAGCTTGACCAGGACGCCGCGGCCGTCGTCGGGAGCCGGCATGCGCTCCACCAGGCCGCGCTTTTCAAGGCGCTCCACCAGCCGGCTCAGGCTGGACTGGCTCAGCAGCACGTGGTCATTGAGCTCGTTCTGGCGCAGCCAGCCCGACGGACAGCGCGAGAGCGTGAACAGCACGTCGTACTCGTTCAGTGCCAGGGTTTTGAAGGCGGGCCCGGCCTGCAGCCGGCGCATCACCGCCACCTGGGCGCGGAACAGGGATTCCCAGGTTTCCGCGGCCAGGCGCACCGGCGACTCGGGTGTTTTGGTGGACATCACACGCTCTGCCTGCCGGCGTGGCTGGCGGCGTCGCTGGCGGACTGGCCGGCAGCGGCCAGGGATGCGGCGACACGGCCCGCGTGGGTAGGGGGTTCGGGGACGTGGCCCGGGGTCGTGGCGGCGTATTCCTTGCGCAGGACCGGCAGGACCTCTTCGCCGAACAGGTCCAGCTGTTCCAGCACGGTCTTCAGCGGCAGGCCGGCGTGGTCGATCAGGAACAGCTGTCGTTGGTAGTCGCCAAAGTACTCACGGAAGGTCAGCGTCTTCTCGATGACTTCCTGCGGGCTGCCGACGGTCAGCGGGGTCTGCGACGTGAAGTCCTCAAGCGACGGGCCGTGGCCGTACACCGGGGCGCTGTCGAAGTAGGGACGGAACTCCTTGACGGCGTCCTGCGAGTTCTTCCGCATGAAGAACTGTCCGCCCAGGCCCACGATCGCCTGGTCCGCCTTGCCGTGGCCGTAGTGCTCGTAGCGTTCTCGATAGAGGCCGATCAGCTGCTGGTAGTGCTCCTTGGGCCAGAAGATGTTATTCGCGAAGAAGCCGTCGCCATAGTAGGCAGCGACCTCCGCGATCTGCGGTGTGCGGATCGAACCGTGCCACACGAAGGGAGCGACGCCGTCGAGCGGGCGCGGGGTGGAGGTGAAGTTCTGCAGCGGCGTGCGGTGCTTGCCGGACCAGTTGACGGTGTCCTCGTCCCAGAGGCTGCGCAGCAGGGAGTAGTTCTCGATCGCGAGTTCAATCCCGTCCTGGATGTTTTTGCCGAACCAGGGGTAGACGGGGGCGGTGTTGCCGCGGCCCAGGACCAGGTCCACGCGGCCGTCGGCCAGGTGCTGGAGCATGGCGAAGTCCTCGGCGATTTTTACCGGGTCATTCGTGGTGATCAGCGTGGTGGCCGTGGACAGGATGATGCGCTCTGTCTGGGCGGCGATGTAGGCCAGTGTGGTGGTGGGGGAGGAGGAGAAGAAAGGCCGGTTGTGGTGCTCGCCGATGGCGTAGACATCCATGCCGATTTCCTCGACCTTCCTGGCGATCGCCACGGACGCCTTGATGCGCTCGTGCTCCGTGGGCGTGCGGCCTGTGGTGGGGTCGGTGGTGATATCGCTGACGCTGAAGACGCCGATCTGCATGATGTGCCTTTCCGTGGCCGGAGACTTCCGGGAGCTGTTCTAACTATAGCCGATACATGCATATGCATCTATCGGCCGGTACAACGTCCGCCGCGTCGGAATATTCCCCGCTGTGCCGGCGCGGACCGGCGTCGCGGGCGGGCCGGAGGCCACCTCAATGATGGACGCGAGCAGTTGCTACCCGGGCAAAGTCTTTCTCTGGAACGGTCTGGGCGTTATCTTCGTAGCCTGGAGGATACCCACATGATGAAAAGGCCCCGAGCGGCTGCGGCCGCCGCCATCTTGCTCGCAACCGGTCTGGTGCTCTCGGGATGCACTGCTTCACGGCTGGATCCTGCGGGTGGGGTGGACGCCCGCGCGGTGCTGGAGGATTTCAAAGGCGGGGGCATGGTGGAGCACATGGAGGCGCTGCAGCGCATCGCTGATGACAATGACGGCAACCGCGCTTCGGGCACCTCCGGCTATGAGGAATCCGCCCGCTACGTCGAGCACCAGCTGCGCGCGGCCGGGTACACCCCGGTCCGGCAGGCCTTCACTTTCCGGGGCGAGGGCAAGAACCGCAAAAAGGTGAAGAGCTTCAACATCCTCGCCGACACCGGCGGCAGCGCCGAGAACACCGTGGTGGTGGGCGGTCACCTGGACTCTGTGCGTAAGGGGCCGGGGATTAACGACAACGCCAGCGGGGTTGCGGCGATGCTTGAGATCGCCACGTGGCTGAAGGAAATCGGGATCACCCCGGTGAACCGGGTCCGGTTTGCGTTCTGGGGCGCGGAGGAGGACGGCCTCTACGGTTCCCAGCACTACGTCGATGAGCTGAGCCGGGCCGAGAAGGCGCAGACCGCGGCGAACCTGAACGTGGACATGCTGGCCTCCCCGAACGGGGTGCGGTCCATCCACGACGGCGACGGATCGGATTTCAAGCAGGCAGGGCCGAAGGGCTCCCGGGAGATCGAGGATGTCTTCTTCCGGTTCTTCGAGGAGAACTCGCTGCCGGCTGAGACCACGCCCTTTGACGGCGGGTCCGATTACGAGGCTTTCCTGCAGGCCGGCATTCCCGTCGGCGGGCTGTTCAGCGGCGACGTGAAAAACAAGACCGGAGTCCAGGTGCAGGCCTACGGCGGGGCCGCCGGCAAGAAACTCGATTCCTGCTACCACAAAGCCTGCGACACTATCAGCAACACCAACGCGGACCTGCTCAAGGAAATGTCCGGGGCCCTGGCCTACGCCACCGCCACCTACGCCCTGGCCCCACGGGACTGACATCCGGCCCCAGGACAACAGATGCGGCCCCACTCCGCTTCTGCAGATTGCCCGGGTGACGCTGCGCGTTGAGTCGGATCCTGGACTACTTGATTCGGGCGTCTTGACGTGTGAGTACAGCTAAGTAGACCGGGCCGGATATTGATCAAGGATTCGAGTACGGCTTACGGATCCCTAACTTAGCGGCATTCCATAGCTTTGAGTCAGTACCGGTCACGCTTCCTGACTGCGGCATGGGGCCGCAGCAGCTTGTTGTTCCGTGGCCGATTTCCGGATTTCTGAGCCGTATCTAGGCCGGGGAATAGAACGAAGGAAAGCTAGCCATGGACATTTTTGAGGCCCTTGAGTCAGAAGTCCGCTCGTACTGCCGCACCTGGGACACGATCTTCGACCGCGCGTCCGGCAGCACGCTCTACAGTGAGGACGGCAGGGATTATCTTGATTTCTTTTCCGGAGCCGGAGCTCTGAACTACGGTCACAACAATCCTGAGTTGCTTCGGCCGCTCGTCGAATATCTCCTCTCCGGATCAATCGTTCACTCCCTCGACATGAAAACAGTTGCCAAACGGCGCTTTCTGGAAACGTTCCACGAGCTGATTCTGAAGCCCCGGAACTATGACTATAAAGTCATGTTCCCCGGGCCCACGGGGACAAACTCAGTTGAAGCGGCTTTGAAGCTCGCTCGAAAAGTCACCGGCAGGCCCCATATCCTGAGCTTCACGAATGCATTCCACGGGATGACTCTTGGATCCCTTGCAGTGACAGGCAATTCCATGAAGCGGGCGGGCGCCGGGGTTCCGCTGACGAACGCATCCAGCATGCCCTATGACGGATTCCTTGACGGCCAGACGGCGGACTTCCTGTGGCTCCGCCACGCCCTGGAGGACAGCGGATCAGGCGTCGACAAACCCGCCGCCGTCATCGTGGAAACCGTACAGGGGGAGGGCGGGCTCAGAGCGGCCCGTGCCTCCTGGCTCCGGGGCCTGGCGGAACTGTGCCGCCAGCACGGCATCCTGCTCATTGTCGACGACGTCCAGGCCGGATGCGGACGCACCGGCACGTTTTTCAGTTTTGAGGATGCCGGCATAACGCCCGACATCGTCTGCCTGTCGAAGTCCATTTCGGGCTTCGGGCTGCCATTGTCCCTGACGCTCTTCAAACCGGAGCATGACATCTGGAAGCCGGGCGAGCACAACGGAACCTTCCGCGGACACAACCCTGCGTTCGTCACGGGGACCGCCGCCCTGGAACGTTACTGGGGGGACCGGACCCTGGAAGCGAAAATCGAGGGACTTGCTTCGCAGCTGCACGAGGGGCTGACGCGCATCGCAGTGGGAACCGAAGGTGCCCACGTTCGGGGACGGGGCCTGCTCGCGGGAATCTACTACCCCGACCACCAAATGGCAGGGAAGATTGCGGCCGAAGCGTTCGCCCGCGGGCTGCTGGTGGAAACCTCCGGGCCCGAGGGCGAGGTCATCAAGACGATGCCTGCGTTGACCATCGACACCGAAGAGTTGTTGAGGGGACTCGACATTCTTGCCGAAGCCGCTGAATCTGTGACGGGCGGGAAGGTCGCGGTGACGTCCCTTGCCTAGCCATGTTGCAGAGGGAATGTAACAGCTACAACCGACCGATCAGATTTTAGGAACGGCACAATGAGCACCCAAGAAGCAGCGGCTAAGCAGGCTGGACTCAGCACAGCACCCGCCGCAGAGTTGCGGCATTCCTCAGCTCGCCCGACGACGGCACCGGGACGCCCCGGGGCAACGGCCGGCGTCACCGGCTGGACCGTTGGTCCTCAGCTCATGTTAGACGAATGGGACAAGACGATCCCCCTGGGGTGCGTCGTCGTACAGAAGTTCGGGGGTTCCTCGCTGGCGGATCCTGCCGGCATTCTCCGGGCTGCCCAGAGAATTGCCAGAACCCGGGAGCAGGGATACCAAGTCGTGGCAGTGGTATCCGCCATGGGGGACACCACCGATGAGTTGGGCGACCTCGCTGCCGGAGTTTCCGCTCGGCCGCGTCCCAGCGACCTCGATGCCCTGCTGAGCACCGGCGAACTTGTGTCGTCGGCCCTGCTTGCCATCGCGTTGGCAGATCTTGGTCAGGCCCCCGTCACCTTTACGGGCAGCATGGCAGGCGTTATCACTGACAGCGTTCACGGCAAAGCGCAGATAACTGACGTGAGACCTGACCGCCTCCGCACCAGCCTGGCCCGCGGGGAAGTGCCGATCGTTGCTGGATTCCAGGGCCGAACGAAAAAAGGGAAAAAGGTCACCACTCTCGGCCGGGGTGGTTCGGATTTGACCGCCGTAGCGCTGGCCGCAGCGCTGGGTGCCGGGATCTGCGAGATTTACACGGATGTCGACGGCGTCTACACCGCGGACCCGCGCATTGTTCCGAATGCCCGCAAGATCGGTGTGCTCTCAAGCGAGATAATGCTTGAGTTCGCGGCCTCCGGCTGCAAGGTTCTGCACCTGAGGTGTGTGGAATACGCCCGCCGGTTCGGTATTCCCATCCACGTACGATCCTCGTTTGTGCCGGCGCCGGGAACGCTGATCCTGCCCGGCCTTGACCGCCGCCCTTTCCGCAGGCCGGTGAGGGAGCAATCCGTCGTGACCGGAGTTGGCCGAGTCAATTCCGCGGCGCAAGTCATCGTTGTCGGAGTTCCGGACGAACCGGACAGCATGGCGCGGCTGTTCCAGGTGCTCTCGCGTTCAGGGGTGAATGTCCAGACAATCGTGCAAAGCGCGGCACACTCAGGTTCCAGGCGTTCCGACGTTGCCTTGATAGTCCCGGCGATTGACGCCTCTCCCGCCCTCGCCGTGCTCGGTGCTGCCCAAGGAACCATAGGCTTCGAGGGACTGCAGCACCGGGGTGAAGTGGGCAGGGTGTCAGTCACGGGCGTGGGTATGCGGTCCTCGCCGGACGTCGTCTGCACCTTCCTGTGGACCCTGTCGGAAGCGGGTATCGACGTCGATCTCGTCGAAATATCGGAGACCTATATAGCGGCCATCACCGGCGCCGAGTGCCTTGGTGACGCTGAGCGCGCCGTCCGGCTGGCGTTTGGCGTAGCCCCGGTGACGGAGCAGACGGCACCGCCGGGCCCACCGTCGGCCCCCGACCGGTCCTTGGACGGCGATATCCGCTGGGGCTATGACCTCCGGGGTTGGGCGGCCAGCCCGGCATTGCGGGGGCCGCTGACAGCACGGCAGATCATCCGGTGAACGGCGCAGCCGTCAGGTCTGAGTTTCAGAGCGAACCAGCAATTTGTCCGCGACACGACGCTCCATGTGTGAAAGAGGCAATCCATGAGTAAAAAGGTGAAGGTCCAGAGTGACGTCACCGCCCCCGCTGAGCTGCGGGGCAAGATCTTCACTGATGGCGGTGCGGTGGAGGGAACGGTCCTGACGTCGGCCGCTCCGGACCAGTCCGCCCGCTGGCAAACGGGGGAGAGGCTGGGCCAGCTGTTCGAGGATCGCTGCGACCGGTTGCGTGATGAAGGACTGGGTGCCCAGATTGCCGTGGACGCGGGGGACGTGGTCTTGAGCTACCTGGAGCTGGACGAACGGGCGAATCAGCTTGCCCGCCACCTCCTGGCCTGTGGAGCCCGGCCCGGGGACCGTATCGCGCTGCTGTTCGACGAGCCGTGGCGCGCCTACGTGGCCATGCTGGCGGCGCTGAAGATCCACGCGGCCTATGTGCCCTTGGACCCGGGGTTCCCCCCTGACCGCCTCAAGTACATTGTTGAGGACGCTGATGTGGCCCTGGTTCTGTCCCTGTCGCATCTCAAGGACCTGCTGCCTGAAGTCGCCGCCCAGACGGTGTGCCTGGACCATGTGCAGGCGCACGTCGACGTGGAAGACTCCTCCCGGCTGAACGGGGTGGAGATGGGCGGGGAAAAAGATGAACTGGCTTACATTATCTACACCTCGGGTTCGACCGGACGGCCGAAGGGCGTGGCGGTGGAGCAGGCCAGCATCTGCAATTTCGTCCGTGTGGCGTCCGCGCATTACGGCATCGAGTCCACGGACCGGGTCTACCAGGGAATGACGATCGCCTTTGATTTTTCGGTGGAGGAAATCTGGGTTTCCTGGATGGCAGGGGCCACCCTGGTACCCAAGCCGGGCGGACCGAACCTGCTGGGGGCCGAGCTGGCCGAATTCCTGGGGGAGAAGAGCATCACAGCCATGTGCTGTGTTCCGACCCTCCTGGCGACCCTTGACGAGGACCTGCCCGGCCTGCGGTTCCTGCTGGTCTCCGGTGAGGCGTGCCCCCGGGATCTCGTCACCCGCTGGCACCGCCCCGGCCGCCGCTTCCTGAATGTCTACGGGCCTACCGAGGCGACGGTGACTGCCACGTGGGCTCTCCTTGACCCCGACAGGCCGGTGTCGCTGGGGGTACCCCTGCCCACCTACTCGGCTGTCATCCTGGACCCTCACGAATCCCGGGCATTGCCGGCCGGTGAATCGGGGGAAATCGGACTTGCCGGGGTGGGCCTGGCACGTGGCTACGTCAACCGGCCGGACCTGACCGAGCGGGCGTTCATTCCGGATTTCCTCGGGATCGGGAACAATCCCTCCGGCCGGATTTACCGCACCGGGGACCTGGGCCGGATAAACGTCGCGGGGGAAATTGAATACTTTGGGCGGATCGACACACAGGTCAAAATACGCGGGTACCGCATCGAGCTGTCGGAAATCGACTCATTCCTGCTGCAGCTTCCGGGGATCGCCCAGGCCGTGGTTGAGACCTTTGAACCGGAGGGCGGATCGGTTGAGCTCGCCGCCTACTACACCCTCCGCCAGGACGTCTCAAGCATCGATGCCCGTGACATCCGGCAGATGCTGCGCACCAGGCTTCCCGGCTACATGGTTCCCGGCTATTTTGAACAGCTGGAGTCCATGCCCATGATGGCCAGCGGCAAGGTGGACCGGAAGCGTCTGCCCCAACCGACGCACCGGCTCAGCCTGGCAGGCGACGGGTCCTACACTGCCCCGGTCACGGAGTCCGAGCAGGCACTGGCGGAACAGCTTGGTGCCGTGCTGGGCCTGGAGAAGGTGTCGACGGACGCGCATTTCTTCAACGACCTGGGCGCCGACTCCTTGCTCATGGCGCACTTCTGCGCCCGTGTCAGAAAAGCCACGGAACTGCCGCACGCGGCAATGCAGGACATCTATCAGCACCCAACGGTGCGGCAGCTGGCCGAGTGCCTCCAGAGAAGGAACATCGAAGCTGAATTGATCCAGGCCGCGCCGGCCGTTGACCTGGCACCCCCGGCAACGTTGCCCCGCGCCAGCTCCTTCCAATACTTCCTCTGCGGGGCCATCCAGCTGTTGGTCTTCCTGGGCTACACCATGTACGCCGCCTGGCTGTTAGTCTTCGGTTTCGAATGGGTGTCCGGGGGAACCACGCCGCTTGAGATGTGGGTGCGATCCGTGGGCTTCGGGATCGCCACTTTCCTGATCCTGTCCCTCACGCCGATCCTCGTGAAATGGGTTCTCGTGGGGAGGTGGAAGCCCGGGCTGATTCCCATCTGGAGCATGGCCTATATCCGGTTCTGGGTCGTCAGGACCCTGACCCGGGCCAACCCGCTGGCACTGTTCGCAGGCTCACCGATCTACGTGCTGTACCTGCGGCTCCTCGGGGCAAAAATCGGCAAGGGTGTGGTCATCTTCTCCCGGACGGTGCCGGCGTGCACAGATCTCCTGACCATCGGCGACAACACCGTCATCCACAAAAACTCCTTCTTCCTCTGCTACCGGGCACGCCCGGGCGTCCTCGAAAAGGGCCCGGTGACTTTCGGCAGGAACGTGCTGGTCTCGGAGAAGACCACTTTCGACATCGGCACCGCGATGGGGGATGACAGCCAGTTGGGGCATGCCTCGGCCCTTCAAACAGGGCAGGCAGTGCCCGCCGGACAAAGCTGGCATGGCTCCCCCGCCGAACGCACCACCACCGCCTACCGGCGGGTTCCCGCCGCGGACTGCAGCACCCGCCGGCGGGTCATCTTCAGCCTGCTCCAGCTGTTCAACCGCCTTGTCCTCGTCCTCCCGGCCGGTGTCCTCGGGCTGGCCGCCCTGCTGCCGTCCTACCTGGACACCAAACACCTGCAGCTGGGCGCCGCCGGGTTCTTTGTGGAAACAGCGGCCGTGACGATGCTTCTCTTCATCGGCGGACTGATCGGCGGGGGCATCTTTGTCCTTACCGTTCCGCGGCTGCTGAACCTCGTCCTTACGCCCGACAAGGTCTATCCGCTGTACGGGGTGCACTATTCACTGCAGCGGATGATGGCGGGGATCTCCAACGCCGGCATCTACAAAAACCTCTTCGGCGACAGCTCCTATATTGTGCACTACCTGCAAGCCCTGGGCTATGACCTGGGCAAAGTGGTGCAGACCGGATCGAACTTCGGCCCGGCCGTTGGCCACGAGTCGCCGTTCCTGAGCAGCATAGGATCGGGAACCATGGCCTCGGACGGCCTGAACATGATGAACGCCGACTTCACGAACACCTCATTCCGGCTCTCACGTGTCAGCGTCGCCGGCCGCAACTTCCTGGGCAACGACATCACCTTCCCGATTGGAGCCCGCGTGGGGGAGAACTGCCTGCTGGGCACCAAGGTGATGGTTCCGATCGACGGTCCCACCCGATCAGACGTAGGCCTGCTGGGATCACCCCCGTTCGAAATTCCCCGGTCAGTGCAGCGCGATGCCCAGTTCGATGAAAGCAAGCTGGAGGAGGCGAAGGACCGGCTCCTCCCGGCCAAGAACCGGTACAACATCCGGAGCATGGCGCTTTTCCTGGCCTTCCGCTGGTTCCTGCTGTACACCGGGACACTCAGCGCCGCTATCGCCGTCTCGGCGCACGGCTACATCGGCGTCCTGGCGATTGCCGCTGCAATGCTCGGCTTCCTGCTCTTCAGCACCCTGGTCTCCATACTCGTGGAGCGCTCCGTCATGGGCTTCCGCCGCCTGAAGCCTGAATACTGTTCCATCTACGACCACTACTTCTGGCAGCACGAACGGCTCTGGAAGCTGCTGACAGCGGCGCCCTTCGGCGGGACACCGTTCAAGTCCATGTTCATGCGACTGCTGGGCATCAAGGTCGGCAAGCGGCTCTACGACGCGGGCTGCGCCATCCCGGAGAAAACCCTCGTGACGATCGGTGATGATTGTGCGCTCAACGAAGGAACTGTCATCCAGGGCCATTCCCTGGAAGACGGGACCTTCAAATCCGGCCGGATTGTTCTCGGCAACCGCTGCACCGTAGGAGTCGAAGCCTTCGTCCATTACGGCGTGACCATGGGCGACGGCTCGACCCTGGCAGCTGACGCGTTTCTGATGAAAGGCGAAGACGTCCCGGAAAACTCCACCTACGTCGGCAACCCGGCACGCGAGGTCAGCTCACCACGTGGCCAGCGCCCGGCCCCTGTCCCCAGCGGGCCCCGCCACCGGGCAGTGACGGCAGCCTCCAGAAGGCCCCTGGCACCGGCCGGGGCGGCCCCCAGCACCCACGCCCCACGCCGCCACAAGGCGGTCCGGGTCTGACGGGATGACGCGGACCAGCGACCCCTAACGCGAGCCCGAAGGGACCCGTGTGTCGTCGGAAACGTCGTCCGGAAAGTCATCGGGGACGGCCCCGGGGGCAGCCCGGCGGCCACGGGACCGGGCCCCGGCGGAACCGGCGCCTGCACCCGCTCCGTCATCCGGAAGGGAACCGGCACCGGGCCCGGCTTTGGCCAGGGCCTTCCGCTCACGCCGGCCCTCCACGAGGCGGTAGAGCACGGGCACCAGGACCAGGGTGAGCGCGGTGGAGGAGATCAGGCCGCCGACCACCACGATGGCGAGCGGTTGCGAGATGAAGCCCCCGCCGCCGGTCAGGCCCAGGGCCATCGGCGTCAGCGCGAAGACGGTGGCCAGCGCCGTCATCAGGATCGGCCGGAGTCGCTGGCGGGCGCCGTGGGTGATTGCGTCCGCCACGTTCATCCCGGGTTCGCCGTTCCGGGGCTCGCGGTACTGGTTGATGAGGTCGATCAGCACAATCGCGTTCGTCACCACGATGCCCACCAGCATCAGCATGCCAATCAGTGAGGGCAGGCCCAGCGGCACGCCGGTGATAAGAAGCAGCCCGATGGCACCGGTGGCCGCGAACGGCACCGAGACGAGCAGGATCAGCGGCTGGATCAGCGACTTGAACGCGGCCACCATGATCACATAGACAATCGCGATCGCGGCGAGCAGGGCAAGACCGAGCTGGCCGAAGGATTCGGCCTGCTGGGTCGTGGCGCCACCGATCTCTGCCGTGACTCCCGGCGGCAGTTGGACGGTGTCCAGCCGGGCCTGCACTTCGGTGCTCAGCGCGCCGAGGTTGGCACCCGACGGCGTGATGGACACGCGGGCGGTCCGCTGGCCGTTGCTGGCGGTGATGGAGACGGGGACGTCGGCCTGCTCCACGGAGGCGATGCTCACCAGCGGCACAGGGCCGGCCGGCGTCGGCAGCGGGGTCTGCCGGACGGCGTCGATGCTGGTGAAACGGGTGCCTTCGCCGATGCGGACCGGGTAGTCGTTCGTGTCGATGCGCACCGTTCCGGCCGGGATGGGGCTGATGGTGGAGGCGAGGACGCCGGCCACCTGTTCCTCGCTCAGGCCTGCGGCGACGGCTTTGGCCCGGTCCACTTTGACCTGCACCACCGGCTGGCTGGCGGCCAGGTTGGTGGCCACCTCGGAGGAGCCGGGGACACCGTCCATGGCTTTGACCATGTCATCGCTCGCGGTCCGGAGATCGGCGGTGGTGGCGGCTTTGAGGGTAATGTCCACGGTCGAGGACGTGCCGAAGCCGCCCTGCTGCGAGCCCACGGTGATCTTGCCGGCATCAGGGATCCTGGCGAGTTCGCTGCGGACGGTGTCCTTGAGTGTGCCCTGCTTCGCTTTTTCCTCCGTCACCACGGTGAAGCTGGAGTTCGAGGCCCCGGACGACAGGAGTGCGGAGAAGCCGGTCTGGGCGTTCCCGGTGGTGACCTGGACGTCCTTGACGCCGTCGATCTCCCGCAGCACCTCCTCAACCTTGACGGCCGAGGCGCTGGCCTCGGCCAGGCTGGTCCCGGCGGGGAGCGCCTGCCGGACGGTCATGCTGTTTTCGCCGGAGCTGCCCAGCAGGTCGGTGGCCAGCAGCGGGGTCATGGCCGCGGTGCCGGCGAGGACCAGCAGTGCCGCGAGCAGGGTCACAACCGGATGCTTCTGGGTTTTGGTCAGAACCGGGAGGTAACCGCGCTGCAGGACGGTGCGTTGCTCTGCCTCGTGGGCTTTCGCGGCAATCTCCCGGGCAGAGGCCTGCTGGGCCGGGGCTTCCCGGCCTGTGCCTGCCTTGTCGGCGGGGCTCCGCAGGAACCAGTACGCGAGCACCGGAACGATGGTCAGGGAGACAAGCAGCGAGGACAGCAGGGCGATGGTGACGGTCAGCGCGAACGGCCGGAACAGTTCGCCGGCCAGGCCGGCCACAAAGGCGATCGGCAGGAAGACCGCCACGGTGGTGAGGGTGGACGCGGTGATGGCGCCGGCGACTTCACGGATGGACGTCTGGATCGCCGTGATCTTCGCCTCGCCATAGCTCAGATGGCGGTTGATGTTCTCAATGACCACAATCGAGTCGTCCACGACGCGGCCGATCGCGATCGTAAGCGCGCCCAGGGTCAGGATGTTCAGCGAGTAGCCGGTGGCGGAAAGCCCAATGAACGTGATCAGCAGGGACAGCGGGATGGACACGGCCGTGACCAGGGTGGCGCGGACGGACATCAGGAACACCAGGATCACCCCGACGGCGAAGCCAAGGCCCAGCAGGCCCTCTGTGGTGAGGTCCTTGATGGACTTCTCGATGAACGGCGCCTGGTCGAAGATCGGTGTGAACCGGGCATTGGAGCCGAGCTCGGCCTCAAGCTCGGCGATGGAGTCCTTGACCGCGTGGGAGATGCCCACGGTGTCACCTTCGGGCTTCTTGGTGACAGAGAGGGCCAGGGTTTCCTGGCCGTTGGTCCGGGTGATCGAGGTGCGGGCGTCCTCGGTGATGCTGACGTCGGCCACGCTGCCGATGGTCGCAGAGTTTTTCGCGCCGCCCAGCGGCAGCGCCTTGATGGCATCGATCGAATCGACCGGGCTGCCGATCTGCAGCGACAGCGTCTTGCCCTGCTCCTCGATGGTGCCGGCCGGAACCAGTGCCCCGTTGTTCTTCAGTGCTTCGCTGATGGACTGAACGCTTGCGCCGGAGGCCGCCATAGCCTCGGGGCGGGGGAGGATCCTGATGTGCTGTGTGGCGCCGCCGGTCACCTCGGCGCCGCGGACGCCGTCGAGCTTTTGCAGGCGCGGGACCGTGAGCCGGGCCAGATCGGCGTTCAGTTCGCTGAGCGGCTTGTCCGAGGAGACGGCGAGGAACACAATCGGGAAATCGCTGATGCTGCCGGCGATCGCCTGGGGCTGGACGTCGTCCGGCAGCGACCGTTTGGCGTTGGAGATGGCACGGTCAATCTGGTTCCGGGCGCGGTCCAAATTCGAACCATAGGTGAACGCCAGGCTGATCTGGGAGACGCCGTTGCGCGAGGTGGACGACGTCGATTCCAGCCCTTCCACGCCCTTGAGCGCCGTCTCCAGCGGGCCGCTGATCTGCTTGTCCACGACCTCGGGGGAGGCGCCCGGCATCGACGTGAGGACCGTGATCTGCGGGAACTCGATGGACGGGATGAGCTCCTGCTTGAGCGAGGACATCGTGATCACGCCGAAGACCGACGCGAAGACGGTCACCAGCGCGATCAGGGCCCGGTTGGCCAGTGACAGCTTTGCGAGCCGGAACATCTCAAGGTCTCCTGATGGGTGGACGGACGTGCTTCCGAGGGATCATACCGGCCGCAACCCGGAGCGGGCGTCAGTTGTGCTCGGCGCTGACCGGTTCCAACTGCAGTGCCTTGGCCGTGTCGGCTTCGAGCTGGACGGCGAGGTCCGGGTTCTCGTTGAGCTTGACGCCATAACCGGGCATCATCTCCTTGAACCTGGGCTGCCAGCCCTTGAACTGCTTCGGGAAGGACTTCTGCAGCAGTTCAATCATGATCGGCACCGCCGTGGACGCACCGGGGGAGGCGCCGAGCAGGGCGCCGATGGTTCCGTCGCGGCTGGCGATGACTTCGGTGCCGAACTGCAACACCCCGCCCTTCTTCGGGTCCTTCTTGATGATCTGTACACGCTGGCCTGCGGCGATCAGTTCCCAGTCGCCATCCTGGGCGGCGGGGTAGTACTCGCGCAGGGCCTCGACCTTGGCGCCGTGGCGCTTGGCGACTTCCTTGACCAGGTAGGCGGTCAGGTCCATGTTGTCCTTGGCCACGGCCAGCATCGGGATGATGTTGGAGGGCCGGATGGACAGCGGCAGGTCCAGGTAGGAGCCGTTCTTCAGGAAGTTCGTGGAGAAGCCGGCGTACGGGCCGAACAGCAGGGACCGCTTGCCGTTCACGAAGCGGGTGTCCAGGTGGGGAACGGACATAGGCGGGGCGCCCACCGAGGCCTGGCCGTAGACCTTGGCGCTGTGCTGGACCGCGAGCGTCTCGTCGGTGCAGCGGAAGAACTGGCCGGAGACCGGGAAACCGCCGTAGCCCTTGCTTTCCGGAATCCCGGAGGCCTGCAGCAGGTGCAGGGCTCCGCCGCCGGCGCCCACGAAGACGAACTTCGCGTGGATGGAGCCGTGCTCGCCGGACTGGGGGTGCTTGAGCGAGAGGTCCCAGCCGCCGTCGGCCGCGCGTTTGATGCCGGCGACGTTGTGGCCGTAGTTGACCTCCACGCCGTTGTTCCCGAGGTAGGTGGTCAGCTCCTGGGTGAGGGCGCCGAAGTCGACGTCGGTGCCTTCCGCGGCGCGGGTGGCGGCGATCCGCTGCTTCGGGTCGCGGCCTTTGACGATCAGCGGGGCCCACTTGGCGATCTGGGCGTGGTCCTCGGAGTATTCCATCGAGCGGAACAGCGGGTTCGGCTTGAGCGCCTCGTAGCGGGTGCGGAGGAATTTGGTGTTGTCCTCGCCGATCACGAAGCTCATGTGCGGAACGGTGTTGATGAAGCCCTTGGGGGAGCCGATCATGCCGTTCGTCACGAGGTGGGACCAGAACTGGCGGGACAGCTGGTACTGCTCGTTGATGACGAGTGCCTTGGCGGGGCTAACCGAGCCGTCTTTGGCTGCGGGGGAGTAATTCAGCTCACACAGCGCGGCGTGTCCGGTGCCGGCATTGTTCCAGGGGCCGGAGCTCTCCAGGCCCGGCTCATCCAGCTTCTCGAACAGGGAAATCGTCCAGTTCGGCTCAAGCTGCTTCAGGAAAGCGCCAAGTGTGGCGCTCATGATGCCGCCGCCAATCAGGACGACGTCGGCATGTTGGGTCTTGGAAATGTAAGTCACAATCAGTCTCCGATAGCAGCGGGTCTGGTTGTCACAGAATATCCCGGGACCCGCCGCTTACTGAAATTGGTGTCGTCCGTCAAGGCTTTAGCTCCACCTTCGTGAAAACTTCATTCAGCACGGGCGACGCCGGGTACTTCAGCACACGCTCCGACAGGGCCAGGGCCGAGATCGGGAAGGCAATCGGCACAGCGGGGACCGTGGCGGCGATCTGTGCGTTGATGGTCTGGTATTGTTCCGTCCGCTCCTTGCCGTCCGGCAGGCCGCGGGCCCGGGCGATCTTGGAAAAGACCTGCGGGTCCTGGTAGCCGAACTCGCCGGTGTTCTCGCCGAAGAGCGGCCCGACGAAATTGTCCGGGTCGGAGTAGGAGCCGTTCCAGCCCAGCAGATGGAGGGCGTGGTCGCCGGGGGAGATGACCTGCTGGAGGTAGCCCTCGGACCACTCGACCGGCACCGGCTTGATGTTCAGCCCGACGGCGGTCAGCTGCTTGCTGATTTCCGCATAGACCTTCTCCGGCGTCGGGAGGTAGGGCCGGGTGACGTTGAGCGGATAGTAGAACTTCAGCTCCTCGCCCTGGTATCCGGCCTCGGCGAGCAGTTCCTTGGCCTTTGCCGGGTTGTGGCCCAAGGCCGGGGCATTGTTGTTGAAGCCGCTGAGCTTGGGCGGGACGAACTGTGTCGCCTGTGCGGTGTTGTCGATGAAGAACCTGCGGATCAGGGTGTCCTTGTCGACGGCCATTTCGATGGCCTGGCGGACCTTGAGGTTCTGCAGGATGGGCACGTCCTGGTTCATGCCCAGGTACATGACGGAGAAGGGATCACGCTGGATGATCTGCTTTCCGCGCTTCACGAGCTGGTCGAAGTTGCCAACGGTCACGGTGTCGTAGGCGTCGATCTTGCCGTCGAGCAGGGCCTGCATCCGGGTCTGGGTGTGATCGTAGGTGACGAAGTTGATCGTGCCGATCTGGCCCTTGTCCCCCCAGTAATCCTTGTTGCTGGCGAGCGTGATGCTGTCCGGGTCCCAGGAGCTGAAGACGTACGGGCCGGTTCCCACCGGGTGGAGCCCGTAGGCGGAGACGGGCTGGCCCTCGCGGCTCTGGTTCAGCTGGTCGGCGTTTTGGGACGCCAGGGCCTGGGGCGAGGAGATCGCGAAGGCGGGGAGCGTGAGGGCCTGCAGGAACCCGGTGAAGGGCTGGGTCAGTTCGATCCTCACATTGTCCGGGGCCAGAGCGGTGCAGCCCTTGTAGATGGAGAGCGACGCCTGATCGGCGTGGGCCTTGAAGACGCCCTTGAACGTCGTGCCCGGTGCCTGTTGCCGCAGCGTGTCGGGGAAGTTGAACCAGCGGTTGAAGTTGTTGCAGACGGCCGCGGCGTCGAAGGCGGTTCCGTCCTGGAAGCTCACCTGATCCCGGAGCTTGAAGGTGTAGGCGTGGCCATCCGCACTCGACGACCACTCGGTGGCCAGCAGCGGCGTGGGTTCTCCGGTGGTCTGGTCCACGCCGACGAGTCCTTCCAGGACCTGGCGGGTGATCCGGTAGGACTCGGTGTCGGAAACGAGGGCCGGGTCCAGCCCGAGGGGCTGGACGGCGGTGCCAAAGGTGAACACTGCGCCGGGGGCGGCGCCGGTGGTGCTGGCAGCGGCATCAGTGGAGCTGGCGGAGCCGGGGCCTGGCCCCGGGGTTCCGGTGCAGGCGGCGAGCGGCAGCAGCAGGAGCACAGCACCGAAACCGGCTGCGATGCGGCGCGCTGCACGGGCCCGCGCTTCGTTGGCCCGCGCTTCACTGGCATTGCTGGGGCGCGCGGTACGGCTGGACACTGTACTTTTGGGCACTCGGGTATCACCTCGTGGGACTGGATGGACCGCCGGCTGCGGAACAGGGCCATTGTAGTTGACCGGCCCGTACGCCCGCTGTGAGCCAGGCAGGGCCCAGGCCCTGCCCAGGGTTGTCCAGGCGGCTCGCCGGAGGGGAAAAAACGAAGGCCCGCACCACCGGTGCGGGCTTTCGATTCTCCTAGTTGGTCCAGTGAGTCAGGCTGGAACCGCAGCAGGAGCGTTTCGTGCTGCCTACTTGGGCATCAGGACGGAGTCGACCATGTAGACAGTGGCGTTGGCGGTCATAACGCCACCGCAGACGACGTTGGCGGCGTCGACCTTGAGGGCGTCCTTGGTGCCGGTGACCGTCACGGAACCACCCTGGACCGTGGCGTGCGTGCCGACGATCTTGTCAGGGCTGATCTTGCCGGGAACAACGTGGTAGGTCAGGATCTTGCTGAGCAGGGCATCGTCCGTCTTCAGCGTTTCGATCGTGGCGGCGTCGATCTTGGCGAAGGCGTCATCCGTCGGTGCGAAGACCGTGAACTCGCTCCCGTTCAGGGTGTCTACCAGGTCAACTTTGGGGTTGAGCTTGCCGGACACCGCTGCGGTCAGGGTGGTGAGGATCGGGTTGTTGGACGCCGCGACCGCTACCGGGTCGAGGGCCATTCCGGAGACGGAGCCGGCGCCACTGGGGACCTGGGCGGCGTAGCCTGCACAACCGGCGCCGACGAGGTTGGCTGCCGGGTCCATGGCAGCTGCCGAGCTGGTGGACGGCGACGGTGCCATGGACGATGCCATCGGGGTGGCGGCCGGAGCCGACGAGGCAGGTGCCGTGGTGGTGGCTCCGCCGCAGGCGGTGAGGCTGAGCATGGCTGCAGCGGCAATTCCTGCAACGGAAAGAGTCGTGCGCTTGATGGTCTGCATGTCAATTTCTCCTTTGTTGTGCCGATCGTTGCCAGCGGCGAATTGCTGCCGCTCTGGCCGTGTTCCGACTTGTTGGGCACCGACCCTTGGGTGGTGTCTCAATGGGTATTCGCGGGGTCCGGGGAAACGGATGGGTGCAGAATGGCGAATTCTCTTTGTGCGCATGATTCGGCACTGAACGGCCCGGATTTGGGGGCTTCCGCCACCAGGAAAGCGGCCCGGCCGGCCGGGGGCCGGGTGTGAACTAGACGCGGATTAGGCAGATTTACGCAAAAAGAGCCCCGGTCCGAAGACCGGGGCTCCTTGATGTGCGCAAGGGGGGACTTGAACCCCCACGCCCGAAGGCACAGGAACCTAAATCCTGCGTGTCTGCCAATTCCACCACTCGCGCGGGGCACCATCGCCGAACATGTCCAGGGACAGTTGCGGCGGATGCCAGCCTCCATTGTACATTTCGCACGACACGCCACGGCGCCTGGTCCCGCCGTGCATCGCCGGGCAGCGGCCGGCGGCGGGTGGGGCAGCCAGGGTCAGGCGCCTACGCGTCCACCTTGAGGTCACGGCGGAGCTTTGCGACATGCCCGGTGGCCCGGACGTTGTACTGCGCGACGGCGACGTGCCCGTCGGGGCCGACGACCACCGTGGACCGGATCAGTCCTTCATAGGTCTTGCCGTAGTTCTTCTTCTCGCCCCAGGCCCCGTAAGCCGCGGCGACGCTGTGGTCGGGGTCTGACAGCAGGGGGAAGGTGAGTCCTTCCGCGGCCGCGAATTTGGCGAGCTTGTCCACGGGGTCGGGGGAAATGCCTACGACCTCGTAGCCGGCCTGCTGCAGCGACGCCAGGGAATCCCGGAAATCGCAGGCCTGCGTCGTGCACCCCGGGGTGGAGGCAGCAGGGTAGAAGTAGACGACGGTGCTGCGGCCGCGGAAGTCTTCGAGGGAGACGTCCTGCCCTTCCGGGTTCTGCAGCGTGAATGCCGGCGCCGTATCGCCGGGGATGAGTCGTTCAGGCAAGTTGTGCTCCTTCTCGGGGGGGACCCCCGGGGACCCCCGGGGGTCCCCGGGTGGCTGGATACTAAGCTTAATGAGTGTTGGTGGCAGCGCCGAATCGTAGCTCGCTATACTCTTGGGTATGCCTGATATGGATCGCTGGCCCACTGGGCGCCTATTGTCCACGGCAGCACGCCTTGTTGAACACTCCTGGAACGAAAAATTGGGGGCCATTGGCCTGACCCATGCCGGGGTCATCGCCATGGAAGTGCTCTCCGCCAACGGACCCATGACCCAGGCACAGCTTGCCCAATTGGTGCGCGTGCAGGCGCAGACCATGGGAAAGACCCTAAGCCGGCTCGAAGCACACGGCCACATCTCCCGGCAGCGGAGCGCCTCGGACCGCCGCAGCCACGTCGTGTCCCTGACCGACCGGGGCCGGGAGGCAGTTGCCGAAGCCGCGGACATGGAACGCTCCGTGCTTGCTGCCGCCTCCATCGACCCCGATCTCTTGCGGCAGGAACTCCAGGCTGTTGTCAGGGAACTGGCAACCAGGATTTCCTCGACTGACGTCAAGACGATTGTCGCCGCCGGGGAACCGGGCCTGCCGGTCGAGGCCAACTAGGGCACGGATCCAGCCAACGCAAGACTTGCCCGGGTCTCCTCTTCTCCGAGCCCGGCAGGCCCGTGTCCTTCAGCGGACCGGGCGCGGCCTGCGCATAGGCTCAAGGGATGGATACGCGTCCGACTGTGCAGCTGGAAGGGCAGACCTCGATCAACGAGCTGCTTGACGAGCCCGTCGGGGTGTCGCCGGTGCAACTGACGCTGCCCATCCATTTCCAGCTGGCCGTTGCGGTCCGGCGTCAATCCTGAACGGTCGGGGCCGTCCGTAGGCGGGTGCTAGTCGTCGCCGCCTCCTCCTCCTCCTCCTGCACCGTCGCCTCCGGGGCTGTAGTCCCCGTCGCCAAAGTCATTGGCCTGTGACGCTGATGCCCGCCAGCACGCCCAAAACAACAAAATCAACCCGGGCGAGAATCACCCCGGGGCCTGGCGGCCAACCCGGCCATCATAAAAAATCCGGGCTAGTACTGCACGAAGCCGTTCTGGATGGCCTGCAGGTCAGTGGCCAGGGCCTCCATTCCGGAGGTCGGGGCGTCGCGTTCGTCGGAGGGTTCGCCGGACCATTTATGCCAGACCGTAGCGATGACCTCCGGGCTGATGGGCCCGCCGGCGGTTATCAGCGCGGCGAAGTCTTCCATCTCCGGGTCGTACTCGGTGTCCGGCGCCCCGAGGTCCAGGACGCCGGCCAGGTCGTGGGCGTTCAGGCGCTCGGTGATGGCATTTCGGAGGCGGGCGTATTCGGGAGTGACGGTGTCCATAGGTGACAGTCTAGGAGGATTCGAATCCGCACGTGCGAAAGACCACAGGTGCTTTGTGCGGGCAGACCTTAGCTCCTGCGATGGGCATCGAGGGAAGGCAAGCCAGGAGCCGGCGGCAACGCCCGGCCTTGGGAGCTCGCCAGGCGTGTGAAGAAGTCGCCGTCGGTAAGGGCGTTATGCGTGAATTTGGCGGCATAAAAAGACCCCGCCTTCGCCAGCCGCTAAGCCGGTGAAGACGGGGTTTCTTTGGTGGTGCACCCCCCGGGACTCGAACCCGGAACCCATTGATTAAGAGTCAATTGCTCTGCCAGTTGAGCTAGAGGTGCAACTGTTGTTTTCGTTTTCCGCGGTCTTTTTGTTCCCGCGTTGTTCTCCGCAACGACATGAAACTCTACACGACTTTGGGCGGAGTGTGAAATCGGCCCGGCGGGCGGCCCCGTAGCTACTCCGGCAGCTGCAAAACCAGCACAAAATCAGGGTTCTTGTTGTTGCTGAGCACCCACAGGCGGCCGTCCGGGGCCAGCGAAACGTTCCTGATTCTCCCGTACATCCGTGTGAAATAGCTCACGGGGTCTCCGGCGAATTCGCCGGCCAGGGGAACCGCCCACAACCTCTGGCCGCGAAGCGCGCCCAGGTAGGCCGTGTCTCCGACGATTTCCAGCCCGCTGGGGGAGGACTCCGCCGTTGATGGCCACACCACCTTCGCGTCGAGGAAGCCGGCGCGGCGCGGGGCGCCCGTGACCTCCGGCCAGCCGTAGTTGCCGCCGGGAACGATCAGGTTCAGCTCGTCGTCGACGTCGGGCCCGAATTCGCTCGCCCACAGCCGGCCGGCGTTGTCCCAGGCGAGCCCCTGGACGTTGCGGTGGCCCAGGCTGTAGACCGGGTTGTCCGGGAAAGGATTGCCCGGCGCAGGGCGTCCCTCCGGTGTGATGCGCAGGATCTTGCCGCCGAGGGCGTTTACGTCCTGGGGCTGCCCGCGGCGCTGCGAATCTCCGGTGCCGACATACAGGTGGCCGTCCGGTCCGAACCGGATCCGCCCGCCGTTGTGCGTGGCGGCCTTGGGGATTCCGGAGAAGATGACCTCCGACGGACCCAGCTCCAGCTTTCCGGCACGCTCCTCGAGGCGCAGCCGCACGATCCGGTTGTCACTCGCGGAGGTGAAGTAGGCGTAGAGGTACCGGTCCCTCGCGAAGTCCGGGGACAGCGCCAGCCCCAACAGCCCGCCCTCGCGTTCGGCGTCGACGTCGGGCACCTTCCCGATCGTGCCGGCCTTCTTGTTGCCTGAGCCGGGTGCGATGCTCCGGAGCCGGGCGGTCTCGCGTTCGGAGATGACGGCTGTGCCGTCGGGCAGGAAGACCGTGGACCACGGCACCTTCAGCTCGGCGTCGATCTTCTCGGCGACGGTCGGCTGGTTGACGCCGGGCGGGGTCCCGGCGGGGGAGGACCCGTCCGGGGCTGCGGACACGGTGCCGCCGCCGGCCGTGGGAGCGGGAGCGGTGGCGGCGGGTGCGGTGCTGCCGCCCGCGTCGCCCGTGGTGCATCCGCTCAGCAGAACTGCGGCGGCAACCGGAAGGCCCGCCCACCGTCCCGCCCTCGTCCTCAGCATCGGTGCCCCGGCTTCCGTTCCCGGGTTCCCAGCAGCCCTTTCACCGGGCTACTGCCGTGTCCGTCGCGGTGCCCGGAAACCCGCCGCCTCGGCGTGCGCCGCGGACAGGAACCAGACCTCGGCGCGGGTTTCCTCGAAGGCGGGGCTGGTCTCGTCGTGGTAGACCATCGAGGAAGCGTCGCCCTTGACCGTGAAGCCGTCGGGACCGCTGCCGTCCGGCGCCGGTGCTGCCGATCCCTCGCCATACGGCTGGTCGACGGCGAGGTGGCCGGCGGGCTGGCCAGTGGGTTGGCCAGTGGGTTCGGCGGTGTGGCCTACTGCCGTTTCGGACGCAGCCGAGGACATAACCGTCTGCCGGGTCTCGGCCCCGGCAGGGCTGGCCTCCGCCGGCGCCTGAGCCGTTGCCGGCACGGCAGTCGGGCCAGTTTCGGCCTTAGCGTCGGGGGCAGCCTCGGTGTCGATTTCGCTCTCAGCCGCAGCGGACTCGGCGCCGGGGAGGGTGGGGGCATGGGGCTCGGTATATTCAGGGTGGTGCACAGGGGCGCTTGTAGCCGCCGCCACGCCGGGCGCGGCGGCCATCGTGTGGTCGTCATGGCTGCCGGCGCCCGGTTTCTGATGGAGCGCGGCATGCGGCTCGGCCGGGGGTGTCTCGGACCATTGGGTTTCCCATTCCGGACCCGCCCCTGCCGGGGCCGCCTCAACGGCCGGACCCGCCCCTGCCGGGGCCGCCTCAACGGCCGGTTTGGCTGACGCTCCGGCCGCGGTCGCGGTGGGTGCGGGCTCAACTTCGGGCTCGGCCTGGTTGAAACCGGCAGCAGCGGGCATCCCGGCAGGGCCGGCTGCCGGCGCCGAAGGGGCTGGCCCGCCGCCGGAAAGGGCGCCGCGGTGGGTGGCATCGCGGTCGACGTCGTGCAGGTGGGGAGGGGTGGAATCGTGGGTGGCGGCGGTCCCGGTGCCGGCGGAGCCGGAGCTGCTGCGGGAGCTGTTGCGGTTAAGCAGCCACCAGACGACGGCGACAATCGCCACGATGACAACGAGCCAGATGATCCAATCCATAGCAGAGCCTTTCTGTCCATGAGGCAAGGTTGCCGTCGCTTGACGGTACGTCTGCCCGAAGGCGGCTGTCCAGCTTCCAAGTCACCGACCTGTAGCCTCTCCTCATGGATTTCAAGAGAATGCGTATTCTCCGCGAGCTCGCCGACCGCGGCACGGTCGGCGCCACGGCGGCGGCCATGAACGTGACGCCCTCCGCCGTCTCGCAGCAGCTCAAAACCCTGCAGGAGGAGCTGGGGGTTGTCCTGGTCGAGAAGTCGGGCAGGGGCGTGCGCCTCACCGAGGCCGGACTTGCGATGGCGGGAGCAGCTGCGGAGGTTTCCACCGCCATGGCCCGCGCAGAGGCCACCATCGACACATACCGGCGCGGCTGGCAGACCCATGTCAAGGCCGCGTTCTTCCCGAGCGCCGCCGAGATGTTTCTCCCCGGCCTCCTGCACCGCGTCAAATCCATCGATGGCCTCCGCTTCGAGGCGCACTTCGAGGACCCCAACGTGGCTGGATTTGCGGGCCTGACCTCCGACTATGACATCGTGCTGGCGCACAGCGTCGATGGGCCCGACGTCTTTGCCCGGCTGGGGCTGACGGTGGTGCCGCTCCTCGACGAGCCCCTTGACGTCGCCATCCCCGAGGGCCATGCGCTCGCGGGGAAGGCATCGCTGCGGGCGGAAGACGTCATTGGCTTCCCGTGGATGGGAGTCCCCGAGGGGTTCCCGTTCGACACGGTGCTCCGCCAGATCGAAGTGCAGGCCGATTCCCCGGCGGTCCGCGCCCAGTTGTTCCCGGACCTGCGGGTTCTTGAGGCCCTGGTCAGCGCCGGGCACGGGCTCAGCCTGCTGCCGCGCTACACTGCCCTGAAAAACCAGGGCCGCGGTTTCGTGCTGCGCCCGCTCGCCGGGGTGCAGGCCAGCCGCAGCATAGTCGCCCTTGCACGCCCCGACGTGGCAGCCCGGACGACCATCCAGCAGGTGCTTACGCTGCTCAAAGCCGAAGCGCAGTCCGTCGCCGAAGCACCGGAACTGCGTGACGCCGCTCACCTTCATTCAGCCGCATTGCCGCGATAAGTCCATTATGTGAGACAGTAGTCCACTATTTGGTCGCAACATTCCCGGTTTTGCGCTTAATGCGCCCTTCCGGGTCGTTGGGCCACTCAACAGAGCCCTAGACTTTGAGCCATGAGTGAGGACACCCCAACAGCTACAGACACAAAACCGGACATCAAGCCCCGCAGCCGGATCGTGACCGATGGAATCCACGCTGCGCCCGCGCGCGGGATGCTGCGGGCGGTCGGCATGGGTGACGACGACTTCGCCAAGCCGCAGATTGGTGTGGCCAGCTCCTGGAATGAAATCACCCCCTGCAACCTCTCCCTGAACCGGCTTGCCCAGGGCGCCAAGGAAGGCGTGCACGCCGGCGGCGGGTTCCCGATGCAGTTCGGCACCATCTCCGTCTCGGACGGCATCTCCATGGGACATGAGGGCATGCACTTCTCCCTGGTGTCCCGCGAGGTCATTGCCGACTCCGTGGAAACCGTCATGCAGGCCGAGCGCATCGATGGCTCCGTGCTGCTGGCCGGCTGCGACAAGTCCCTGCCCGGCATGCTCATGGCGGCCGCCCGCCTGGACCTCGCCGCCGTCTTCCTCTACGCCGGCTCCATCATGCCCGGCTGGGTCAAGCTGGAGGACGGCTCCGAAAAGGAAGTCACCCTCATCGACGCCTTCGAGGCCGTCGGCGCCTGCGCCGCCGGCAAGATGAGCATGGAAGACCTCACCCGCATCGAAAAGGCGATCTGCCCGGGCGAAGGCGCCTGCGGCGGCATGTACACCGCCAACACCATGGCCTGCATCGGCGAAGCGCTGGGCATGTCCCTGCCCGGCTCGGCCGCTCCGCCCTCGGCCGACCGCCGCCGCGATGCTTTTGCGCACAAGTCCGGCGAAGCGGTGGTCAACCTCCTGCGCAAGGGCATCACCGCCCGCGACATCATGACCAAGAAGGCGTTCGAAAACGCGATCGCCGTCACCATGGCCTTCGGCGGCTCCACCAACGCCGTGCTGCACCTGCTCGCCATTGCCCGGGAGGCCGAAGTGGACCTCTCGCTGGAAGACTTCAACCGCATCGGCGACAAAATCCCGCACCTGGGGGACCTGAAGCCGTTCGGCCGCTACGTCATGACCGACGTCGACAAGATCGGCGGCGTGCCGGTCATTATGCGGGCGCTGCTCGACGCCGGCCTGCTGCACGGTGACTGCCTCACCGTCACGGGCAAGACCGTCGCGGAGAACCTTGCGGCAATCAACCCCCCGGACCTGGACGGCAAGATCCTCCGTGCCATGGACAACCCGATCCACAAGACCGGCGGCATCACCATCCTGCACGGCACGATGGCTCCCGAGGGTGCGGTGGTGAAGAGCGCCGGCTTCGACGCCGACGTCTTCGAGGGCACGGCCCGCGTCTTCGAGCGCGAGCAGGGTGCCCTGGATGCCCTCGACAAGGGCCAGATCAAGGCCGGCGACGTCGTCGTCATCCGCTACGAGGGCCCCAAAGGCGGACCGGGCATGCGCGAGATGCTCGCCATCACCGGTGCCATCAAGGGTGCGGGCCTGGGCAAGGACGTGCTGCTGCTGACCGACGGCCGCTTCTCCGGCGGAACCACGGGCCTTTGCATTGGCCACGTCGCCCCGGAAGCAGCCGACGGCGGCCCCATCGCCTTCGTCCAGGACGGCGACCGGATCCGCGTGGACATCGCCGGCCGCAGCTTCGACCTCCTGGTCGACGCGGCGGAGCTCGAATCCCGCAAGGTCGGCTGGGAGCCTCTCCCGGCCAAATTCACCAAGGGTGTGCTCGCCAAGTACGCCAAGCTCGTCCACAGCGCCTCCACCGGCGCCTACTGCGGGTGATTCCTACCCCGCAGGGGCGGCCCTAGCCGCTCCTGCGGACCAGATTGTGGACAATGAAGTCCAGATAGTGAGACAGCGTGCAGGCTCGTTGACACGCGTCTCACTAAGAGGGAAAACTGAATGCATGATCGCATTCGTTACCGCAGGCGCCACTGCAGGTGTCTCCGTCGTCCTTACCCAGCGCGTGGCTCCATAGCCTTCACTGGTAACGAACCGTCACGCGCAAACCCCTCGAAGAGCCGCCCGGCTGAGGGGTTTTTTTATTTCCGCACCACCGGTACACCAGCATCACGGAGTACCAGCAGTTCCACGATCACTGAAGATCCCACCGAAGATCCACAAAGGAAGAGTCCGATGAGCAAAGGATCGCCGATCAGCCCCTCGCTGATAGCCGCTAAGTCCGCTGGAGCCACCAAGGCTTCGGAACGCGTCGAGCGTCCGGCTGACGCCGGTGTCGACACTGCTGCCGTCTCTCCTGTCCTTGGACCGAACAACGTCGTACCCCCGACGGTGATGACCGGTTCACAAGCAATTGTCCGCTCGCTCGAAGAACTCGGCGTGGACGATATTTTTGGTTTGCCCGGTGGCGCGATCCTGCCCACCTATGACCCCTTGATGGCTTCCCGAATGAACCACATTCTGGTCCGTCACGAACAGGGAGCCGGCCACGCCGCGCAAGGCTACGCCATGGTCACCGGACGGGTGGGCGTCTGCATCGCCACCTCGGGTCCGGGTGCCACCAACCTCGTTACCGCCATCATGGACGCCCACATGGACTCCGTGCCGATGGTGGCCATCACGGGCCAGGTCTCCAGTGCAGTCATCGGCACCGATGCCTTCCAGGAAGCGGACATCGTCGGCATCACCATGCCGATCACGAAACACTCCTTCCTGGTAACCGACCCCAACGACATCCCGCACGTCATGGCCGAGGCGTTCCACCTGGCCTCGACCGGCCGCCCGGGTCCCGTCCTGGTCGACGTCGCCAAGGACGCCCAGCAGGGTCAGATGACCTTTTCCTGGCCGCCGAAGATTGACCTGCCCGGCTACCACCCGGTGCTCCGGGGGCACAGCAAGCAGGTCCGCGAGGCGGCCCGGCTCATCGCGGCAGCCAGCAAGCCCGTGCTGTATGTGGGCGGCGGCGTCGTCAAGGCCCATGCCTCGGCGGAACTGCTGGAGCTCGCTGAACTCTCCGGCGCCCCCGTGGTCACGACCCTGATGGCCCGCGGTGTCTTCCCGGACTCGCACCCGCAACATGTCGGGATGCCGGGCATGCATGGCACCGTCTCCGCCGTGACCGCGCTGCAGCAGTCGGACCTCCTGATCACGCTCGGGGCACGTTTCGATGACCGGGTGACCGGCGTCCTGAAGTCCTTCGCCCCGAACGCCAAGGTCATCCACGCGGACATCGACCCGGCTGAAATCTCCAAGAACCGCACCGCCGATGTGCCGATCGTGGGCTCCGTCAAGGAGATCATCCCGGAACTCAGCGAGGCCCTGCGCACCCTGTTCGCCGTCTCCGGCGCCCCGGACTACACCAACTGGTGGGCTTTCCTGAACAACCTCAAGGAGACCTACCCGCTGGGCTGGACCGAACCCGACGACGGCCTCAGCGCCCCGCAGCGCGTGATCGAACGCATCGGGGCCCTCACCGGCCCGGAAGGCGTGTACGTCGCCGGCGTGGGACAGCACCAGATGTGGGCCTCGCAGTTCATCAAGTACGAACGCCCGCACGCCTGGCTGAACTCCGGCGGGGCCGGCACCATGGGCTACGCCGTGCCTGCCGCCATGGGGGCCAAGGTGGGCAACCCGGACCGTGTGGTGTGGGCCATCGACGGTGACGGCTGCTTCCAGATGACCAACCAGGAACTGGCGACCTGCGCGATCAACAAGATCCCGATCAAGGTTGCCATCATCAACAACTCCTCGCTGGGGATGGTGCGGCAGTGGCAGACCCTGTTTTACGAGGGCCGCTACTCCAACACCGACCTCAACACCGGCCACGACACCGTCCGGATCCCGGACTTCGTCAAGCTGGCGGACGCCTACGGCTGCGCCTCGTTCCGCTGCGACCGCGACGAGGACATCGACGCCACCATCCAGAAGGCCCTGGAAATCAACGACCGCCCCGTGGTCATTGACTTCGTCGTGAGCCCCAACTCCATGGTGTGGCCGATGGTCCCCTCCGGAGTCAGCAACGACCAGATCCAGGTTGCCCGCAACATGACCCCGGAATGGGAAGAGGAGGACTGAACATGACCCGCCACACACTGTCCGTTCTGGTCGAAGACAAGCCCGGTGTACTGACCCGCGTCGCGAGCCTTTTCGCGCGCCGGGCCTTCAACATCAACTCCCTGGCCGTCGGGCCGACGGAGGTTCCGGGCATGTCCCGGATGACCGTCGTCGTCGACGCCGACGGTGTGCTGATCGAACAGATCACCAAGCAGCTGAACAAGCTGGTGAACGTGATCAAAATCGTTGAGCTCACCCCCGACTTTTCCGTACAGCGTGACCACATCCTGGTCAAGGTACGTGCGGATGCCGCGACCCGGCTGCAGGTCACCCAGGCTGCAGACCTGTTCCGCGCATCGGTGGTCGACGTCTCCACAGAGTCCGTGGTCATTGAGGCAACGGGCCACCCCGAAAAGCTCACCGCACTGCTCTCAGTGCTCGAGCCCTTCGGCATCCGCGAAATCGTGCAGTCCGGCACCCTGGCCGTTGGCCGGGGATCCCGCTCCATGAGCGACAGGGCCCTGCGCAGCGCGTAAGGTTTTGGACAAATTTTTCACCGACAAGCACCACCCAAGAATCCACTCAAAAGGAGACACCCCAGTGACTGAAATGTTTTACGACGACGACGCCGACCTGTCGATCATCCAGGGCCGCACCGTCGCCGTCATCGGTTACGGCTCCCAGGGCCACGCCCACGCCCTCAGCCTGCGCGATTCCGGTGTTGACGTGCGCGTCGGCCTCAAGGAAGGCTCCAAGTCCCGCGCCAAGGCCGAAGCCGAAGGCCTGCGCGTCCTGAACGTCGCGGACGCCGTCGCCGAAGCCGACCTCATCATGGTCCTCACCCCGGACCAGGTCCAGCGCCACGTGTACGCCGAGGACATCGCCCCGAACCTGCAGCCGGGCGACGCCCTGTTCTTCGGCCACGGCTTCAACATCCGCTACGGCTACATCTTGCCCCCGGCCGATGTCGACGTCGCCCTCGTTGCCCCCAAGGGTCCGGGCCACATCGTCCGCCGCGAGTTCGAAGCCGGCCGCGGCGTGCCGGACCTGATCGCCGTCGAGCAGAACCCGTCCGGCAAGGCCAAGGAACTGGCACTGTCCTACGCCAAGGCCATCGGCGGCACCCGTGCGGGCGTCATCGAGACCACCTTCACCGAAGAGACCGAAACGGACCTGTTCGGCGAGCAGGCTGTCCTCTGCGGCGGCGCCTCCCAGCTGATCCAGTACGGCTTCGAGGTCCTCACCGAAGCCGGCTACAAGCCCGAGGTTGCCTACTTCGAGGTGCTGCACGAGCTCAAGCTCATCGTTGACCTCATGGTCGAAGGCGGCATCGCCAAACAGCGCTGGAGCGTCTCCGACACCGCTGAGTACGGCGACTACGTCTCCGGACCGCGCGTGATCACCCCGGACGTGAAGGAAAACATGAAGGCTGTCCTGGCGGACATCCAGGACGGCACCTTCGCCAAGCGTTTCATTGACGACCAGGATGCCGGAGCCCCCGAGTTCAAGGCGCTGCGCAAGAAGGGTGAGGACCACCCGATCGAGGCCACCGGCCGCGAACTGCGCAAGCTGTTCTCCTGGATCAAGAACGAAGACGACTACACCGAAGGCTCAGTAGCCCGCTAGGCACTGACCGGCCGGGAAGCCGGACACCATTACTGGGGTCCGGCTTCCCGGCTGTTGAGCACCACCCGCATCACCCGTTGCGCCAAAATCCCCACCTGATAAACAAGAGAGCTAAAGAGGTCACCGGTGACTAGCACCAAACCTGTAGTACTCCTCGCTGAGGAACTTTCGCCCGCCACGATCGAGGCCCTTGGCCCGGACTTCGAAATCCGGCAGACCGACGGCGCCGACCGTTCCCAGCTGCTCTCAGCGATCGCCGACGTCGACGCGATCCTGGTCCGCTCCGCCACCCAGTTGGACGCCGAAGCCCTCGCCGCCGCGAAGAACCTCAAGGTGATCGCCCGCGCCGGCGTCGGCCTTGACAACGTCGACATCAAGGCAGCCACGCAGGCCGGTGTCATGGTGGTGAACGCCCCCACCTCGAACATCGTCTCCGCCGCGGAACTCACTGTCGGCCACATCCTGAGCCTCGCCCGCCACATCCCGCAGGCGTCCGCCGCGCTCAAGAACGGCGAGTGGAAGCGCTCCAAGTACACCGGCATCGAACTCTTCGAAAAGAAGATCGGCATCATCGGCCTGGGCCGGATCGGCGCCCTCGTCGCCGCCCGCCTGAAGGGCTTCGACACCAAGATCCTCGCCTACGATCCCTACATCACCTCGGCCCGCGCCGCCCAGCTCGGCGTGCAGCTGGTGACCCTGGACGAACTGCTCGCGCAGTCGGACTTCATCAGCATCCACATGCCCAAAACGCCGGAGACCGTCGGCATGCTCGGCGCAGAGTCCTTCAAGAAAATGAAGAGCACCGCGTACGTCGTCAACGTCGCCCGCGGCGGCCTCGTCGACGAGGAGGCGCTTTACGCAGCGCTGGAGTCCGGCGAAATCGCCGGAGCCGGCGTCGACGTCTTCGTCAAGGAGCCCAGCACCGACCTGCCGTTCTTCAAACTCGACAACGTTGTGGTCACCCCGCACCTGGGCGCGTCCACGGACGAAGCGCAGGAAAAGGCCGGTGTCTCGGTCGCCAAGTCCGTCCGCCTGGCCCTGGCCGGGGAACTGGTTCCCGACGCGGTCAACGTCGCCGGCGGCGTCATCGCCCCGGACGTCCGCCCGGGCATCCCGCTGATGGAGAAGCTGGGTCGTATCTTCACCGCGATGACGCACGCCTCACTGACCCAGATCGACGTCGAGGTCGCCGGGGAAATTTCCTCCCTCGACGTCAAGGTGCTCGAACTCGCCGCACTCAAGGGCATCTTCGCCGACATCGTGACCGAGCAGGTCTCCTACGTCAACGCCCCCGTGATCGCCGAGCAGCGCGGCATCAACGTCCGCCTGATCACGACGCCGGACACCGAGTCCTACCGCAACGTCCTGACCCTGCGCGGCGCCCTCAGCGACGGCAGCCAAATCTCCGTCGCCGGCACCCTGACGGGGCCCAAGCAGATCCAGAAGCTTGTCGGGATCAACGGCTTCGAGGTGGAGATCCCGATCAGCGAACACCTCGTGGTGGTCGCCTACTCGGACCGTCCCGGCGTGATCGGCACCATCGGCCACATCCTGGGCATGAACAACATCAACATCGCCGGCATGCAGGTCGCGCGGCAGGACGAGGGCGGCCAGGTGCTCGCCCTGCTGACCATCGACAGCTCCGTCCCGCAGCAGGTCCTGGACGCCATCAAGGCCGGAATCGGCGCTGACATGGTGCGTGAGGTCGACCTCGAGGACTGATGATTTCACCGCGGATACCGGCGGCGGATTGGACCGCCGCCGGTGTCCGGGAACACATGGCTGGTCTGCGTACAATGGCTACGTCCGAGTTTCGGATCCGGCCGGCAGCCCGGCCTTTACTTTTGCGCACCCGGCATGGGACGCCTTCACTTCCGCATGGAATGACCTGAGGTGTGCGCATGCAAACCAGCTTTCAGGAGCCCCATGAACGCCGTCCAAAGGTTCATCAGAAGCCGAGTACTTCTGCTGACCGCGTCCATTCTGATCGCGGCCATGTGCCTTTCGGTCCTCGTTCAGGGTCAGTCGCAGGCCGCGTTGAACCGGACGGTCGACCAGAACTCACGCGGGCTCTACGACGTTCTTGTCCAGGCCCGGGCCGGCGACAACGGCGGGCTCATGCAGCCGGACATCGCCACCGGCCAGGGCGGCATCAGCTTCGACCAACTGGACTCCCTCCGCAAGCTCTCCGGCACCTCCGTGGCGGCCCCCATCAGCCTCGTCTCCCGCGTCACCCAGAACCTCGAGTCCCCGCGCCTGGACGCCACCGACTACCTCGGCTACAACGCCGGACTCGCCGGCACCGCCGGGGACCCCGGCGCCACTGATCCGGGCAACTGGCCGGCCGCCGAATCGGTCCTGTCGGACACGCCAAAGAACTACCGGCTCACCGCCAGCGCCGTCAGCTCCGACGGCCGCTCCGAGCAGACCCTGTTCAACACCATGGCCGAAGGATCCCTCGGCAAGGCCCGGCTCCTCGAGGAGCAGGTCGCCGGCGGCAAGAACGTCCGCATCGCGGCCCCGGAGGGGGAGACCGGCATCAAGTTCCCGGCCCCGGCCGGCGGCTCCGAGCACACTCTCTTCAACCTCTCCGTTTCCCTGCCACTCGCCCCGCAGGTGACGGAATCCGTCGTCGCCGTCGACCCCGTTGCCGAGCGTGCCCTGCTCGGGCCTGCCGGGGACTTCCTCGCCCCGCTGGAGAAGGCACCGCCCGCCGACGCCCGCAACGCCGGCGCGATCGGCCGCCACTTCGAAAGCCTCTTCACCACCGGCATCGGCATGGACGAACTCAAGGAAGGCCCCGATTTCCTGGGTGTGAAGCTCAAGTACTGGGCCCCGCTGATGAGCCAGTACCAGCAGGCCAAACGCGACGGCCAGCTGGCCGGGAACTCGCAGGCAATCCCGCTGATCGTCCGCTCCGGCACCTCCCTTGACCTCAAATACTCGGTCAAAATCCAGGAAATCGACGGCTCCGGCAACGTCGTCAAGGACGTCGGGACCGTGACCCGCTCGCTGGACAAAGACTATCTTCCGTTCGTCTCCAAGTCCCCGTTCGCGCTGGCCTGGCCCGGGTCCAAGGACCTGACGCAGCTGCTCGGCGACACCGGAGGCTTCAGCCAGGGCCTCTACAACCCCGCGACCTGGAGCACCGGCTTCGCCTCCGCCCCGACGTACCAGGACGGCGGGACCGCGGGCAACGGCGCCGTGGACAAGAGCGCCACCCCCGGCGACTGGGTCACGGTGAACCGCCTCCCGGAGAAAGCCGCCAACGGCGCCCCCGTGGACCAGACGCAGCGCAAGCCCGTGGACGAGCGCGCCTACCGCGGCGACCTTGAGACCGGCCAGAAACTCGCCACACCGCTTGCCATGGTCTACGGAACGTTCGACGCCGGGCAGGTCACGGAAGCGGCCGGCGACGTCAACCGGCTGCCTCTGGGCGGCTATGACCCCACGCCGTTCACGCTCACCAGGGAAGCCTCCGGCAAGGCCGTCGAAAACACCGAACTCAAGCCCTCGTTGAGCGCCACGGGCCTGGCCAGCCAGTCCGCGGGCGCCATCACCGACTACTACGGCCTCGCCGCCGCCCGCGGCTACGGGGACAGCGCCTCCGTGATCGACGCCGTCCGCGTCCGGGCCAAGGTGCCCGGCAGCTGGAAAGAGGCGCAGCCCGAAGTGGAGAAGCTCGCCGACGCGATCCGGGACATGGGGCTGCAGGCAACCGTGGTGGCCGGCTCGGCCCGCGAGGACGCCAGCATCTTTGTCCCCGGCTATGCCAAGGACGACGCCGGCAAGGAATCCCCGCTCGGCACCGTGCAGCAGTCGTGGGTCCGCCAGGACGCCGCGGACGCCGTCTCCGGTTCCCTCACCGGCACCAACCTGACCCTGCTCTTCCTCACGCTCTGCGGTGCCGCCCTGCTGACGGGCGCCTCCACCGTCAGCTACGTCCGCAGCCGCCGCAGCGAGGCCGGGACCCTGCGCGCCATGGGCTGGACCCAAGGCCGGATCCGGTCCTGGGTGCTTGCGGAGTTCAGTGTCGGCGCGGCCCTGCTGGCTGTCGCCGGAATCATCCTGAGCCTGCTCAGCTGGAATCCGGCCACGGCGGTCGTGTCGGCCTCCGTCCTGGTGCTCTACGCGGGGGCGGCCTTCTTCGCCGCCCGGCAGCTGCGCCACCGCGACGTGGTGGACCAGGAACCGCAGCACGAAGAACGGCTCATCGCCGTGGACTCCCCGCTGACCTTCGCCAACCGGCAGCTGAGCACCAACAAGTTCAACACCATCTCCCTGGCCGTCGCCGTCGGCGTCTTCGCTGCCTCGGTCGGCGGCATGGTGGCGCTGCTGATCGACATCCCCCGGAACGCGGGAGCGAGCGCGCTCAGCGGACTGGCTGCCGCGTCCATCGCGCTGCCGAGCATCATTCTCGGTCTGTCCGGGGTGGCCGTCGGCCTGCTGCTGACGATGGTCACCGGCCGTTTCGAGCTCCAGGCCAAGCGCCAGTACCTCGGCACGCTGCAGGCCATGGGCTGGAACCCGGACATGCTGGGCCAGGTCCGGTTCTTCGAAAATGCCATGGTGGGGGCGGTCGCGCTGCCGCTGGGCGTGCTGGGCGCCCTGGGCGTGGCTCTCATCCTCGCCCCCTATGCCGCGCTCTGGGCCGCCGTCGCCGGGCTCGTGGCCGTACTTTGCTGGATTCCGATTGCAACGAAAGTGGTCCGATGAACAACGACCTGAACCTTGATCCTGAGGCTCACGAGCGGATGACGGCGGGCACCCGCCTCGGTGGCCACGAGACGCGCGCCAACACGATCGTGAAGGCCGCGGACCACGCCACGCCGCTGGAGCTCAGCAACATCACGATCCACTACGGCGGCGGCAAGGGCGGCGCCGAAGCCGTCAATGTCGTGGATGACTTCAACGTGACGCTGCACGCAGGGGAGATGCACTGTGTCGCCGGACGCAGCGGCTCGGGCAAGACCAGCATCCTGACGGTCGGTGCGGGACTGACCCTGCCGACGTCGGGCCGGGTGTTCTGGGAAGGCGATCCCCTCGAGACCATGGGCGACGACGAAATCGCCGACCGCCGCCGTGCTCTGATCGGCTACGTCGATCAGGGCGGTGCCCTGATCGAGGGCATGAGCGCGCTGGAGAACGTGCTGCTGCCCGCCGTGCCCGACGGCGAGGTGGACAAGCGCCGCGACATGGCCAAGGACCTCCTGGACCTCGTCGGGCTGGGCCGGCGCATGCGCCACCGCCCGGCCCAGCTCTCCGGCGGTGAACGCCAGCGCGTGGCGATCGCCCGGGCCCTGATCCTCGGCACCCGCGTACTGATCGTCGACGAGCCGACCGCCAGCCTCGACCGTGCCTCGGCCAACCGCATCATCAGCATCCTCAAGGACACGACGTCGGACGGCATCGCTGTCCTGGTCGCTTCACATGACCACGAACTTGTCCGCCAGAGCGATACCATCACCGAACTGATTTAGGTTAAAACTGTGACAACTTCTGAAAAGACCCCGTTCTACATCACGACGGCCATTAGTTACCCCAACGGCGTGCCGCACATCGGCCACGCCTACGAGGTCATCGCCACCGACGCGATGGCGCGCTTCAAGCGGCTGGACGGCTACGACGTCTTCTTTATGACGGGCACGGATGAGCACGGCCTGAAGATGCAGCAGACGGCGGAAAAGGAAGGCATCCCGGTCAAGGAGCTTGCCGACCGCAACTCCGCAGCCTTCCGCCAGATGAGTGATGACCTCGGCATCTCCCTGAGCCGCTTCATCCGCACCACCGACCCGGACCACTACGCGGCGGCGAGTGCGCTCTGGCAGCGGATGGAAGCCAACGGGGACATCTACCTCTCCAAGTACGCCGGCTGGTATTCGGTCCGTGACGAGCGGTATTTCGTGGCGGACGAAACCGAGGTGCAGGCCGACGGGCTGCGCTACGCGTCCGAAACCGGCACCGAGGTGACCTGGACCGAAGAGGAGAGCTATTTCTTCAAGCTCTCCTCCTACCAGGACAGGCTGCTGGCCCTCTACGCGGACCACCCGACCTTCGGAGCCCCGCACAACCGCTTCAACGAGGTCGTCAGTTTCGTTAAGGGCGGGCTCGAGGACCTGTCCATCAGCCGCACCTCCTTCGACTGGGGCGTCCCCGTCCCCGGGAACCCGGACCACGTTATGTACGTCTGGGTGGACGCGCTGACCAACTACCTGACCGGCGTCGGCTTCCCCGACACGGAGTCGGAACTGTTCCGGAAGTACTGGCCGGCGGATCTCCACGTGATCGGCAAGGACATCTCCCGGTTCCATGCCGTCTACTGGCCGGCGTTCCTCATGTCGGCCGGGCTGGAACTGCCCAGGCGCGTCATGATCCACGGGTTCCTGCACAACCAGGGCGTGAAGATGTCCAAGTCGCTGGGCAACGTAGTGGCGCCGGCGGACTGGGTCGCCCAGTACGGCCTGGACCAGGTGCGCTTCTTCCTGCTCCGCGAGGTGCCCTTCGGCGCGGACGGCTCCTACAGCCATGACGCGATCGTCGGCCGGATGAACGCGGACCTCGCCAACAACTTCGGCAACCTGGCCCAGCGTTCGCTGTCCATGGTCGCGAAAAACTGCGGCGGCGCCGTTCCCGTCCCGGGCGGTTTCAGCGCCGAGGACGCCGCACTGCTGGGCCAGGCCAACGGGCTGCTGGGCATCGCCCGTGCCGCGTTCGAAAAGCAGGAGTTCAGCCGCGCCCTGGAAGGAATCTGGACGGTCCTGGGGGACACCAACGCCTACTTCGCCGAGCAGGCGCCCTGGGTGCTGCGGAAGACCGACGTCGAACGCATGAACACCGTCCTCTACGTCACCCTAGAGGTTCTGCGGGTCGTGGCCATCCTCGCCCAGCCGGTCATGCCGGCAGCGGCGGCGGCCATCCTGGACACCCTGGGCCAGCCGGAAGGGGACGCGCGCGAGTTCGCCGCCCTGGGCACGCCGATCAAGGCCGGAACGGCGCTGCCGGCCCCGGCGCCGGTCTTCCCGAAGTACGAGGAGCCCGCGGAGGCCTGACCGCCCGCCACTTCGCCGAGGTGAGACTTCGCGCCCATGTTCGGCAACGACATGGGCGCGAAGTCTCACCTCGGCGAAAGCTGCTTCCTACATTGCGGACCGCCGCGAGGCACTCCCCCACCTGACGATAGGTGGGGGAGTGTTTTGCGTTGTCCCGGCGGGTGGTTTGGCGCCAACCCGAGTAGTTACCCCCGATCTGAACACCGCCGTGCCCCGCGACGGCCGCAACAGGTTACTCGCAAGTAGTTAATCGCCCGGTACTGAGTACTCCCACCCGAAAAATTGGGTATTAGTCCATCGATTAGACGAGTAGCGACTACTCACGACACTCGGGGCGTTGCCCGCCTAGCCTGATAGAGCAAGCGAACTGTGGACACTGCTGGGGAGTAACTGTCACCAATCAATTCGCTGTGAAGGTCTCGAATTTTCATCTTGGGTCTCGACGATGGTTACTCCGCGCGGTCAAGCCAGTTACTTAACTGACGAGACGGATAGACGGACTATGAGAAAAACAATTGCCACCCTGGGGATAGTGGGCCTGGGACTTATGACCACTGCGGTCTCCGCCAACGCGACAACTCCGGATAACGAAAAAAAGATCACGATCTGCCACGCGACGAGTTCGGCTACCAACCCGTTCGTTTCGGTGACGATCAACCTCAAGGCGTTGAACGGCCACACAGGCGCCCAGCACACGCACCTGGACATCGTGCCCGTCAATGACGGCGACATCATGCCGCAGGGCCAGAACCTGACTGATGCGAATTTGGCGATCCTGGCCAGCGGCTGCGCGACCGTCGGTGTCGACCCGGTTGTCCCGCCGGTCGACACCCCGGTTGTCCCGCCGGTCGACCCGGTTGTCCCGCCGGTCGACCCGGTTGTCCCGCCGGTCGACACCCCGGTTGTCCCGCCGGCTGTCCCGGCGGGCGGGGAAACCCCGGGCGACGACACGCCGGGCGGGGAAACCCCGGGCGACGACACGGCGGGCGGGGAAACCCCGGGCGACGACACGTCGGGCGGGGACGAGGAGCCGGCGTCGGCTGCTCCGGCGTCGGCAGCAACAGTTGTGGCTCCGAAAGCAGCAGCCGCTGCCGCCAAGAAAACTAACGTCGGCTACAACGTCCAGACGGCAGTGGGTCAGACCGAGGACACCGGCCTCCCCGTGTGGCTGATGGCACTGACCGGAGTTCTCACCGCGGGAGCGGCCACGGTGGTTTGGCGGGGCACGCGGCGCACCCGGAGCGCCGAAAACTAAGCAGTAGGTAGTAGAAGTACAGAGGCGGGTGCTGCAGCGCAGCACCCGCCTTCGAATTTCCGCCTCCAAAGCACAGTCATTTCAACAGGAGCACTCATGGGCAGTCACCGTCAGATCCGCCGGCGCCGTGTACCCGGTATTCGTGGTCTGGTGCCCAGCGCGAGGGGCATGCTCATGCTGGCCGTGTGCGTGCTGGGGCTCGTCACCGCCTGGCTGTTTTACGCGGCATCCGTTTCGGGCAACGGGCAGCCGGCCCACGGCCAGGAGGCGGCCGCATCGAAGACCGTGACCAAAACCTCCAGGCCACAGGCGACGTCGTCTCCCACTACTGGCCCGACCGGCAGCGGTTCCGGGCTGGCTCCGGTCGGGGAGCCCGGCCCGGCTGTGGTTCCGGAGTCCACGTCCCAGGGCCCCGCGGCCTCCGTTCCGCAACGCATCACCTACCCGGCAGCGGGCATGGATGTGGTGGTTTACCCCCTGTTGTTGGACAGCGGCGACGCCGAAAGCCGGAGCATCGTGCCTCCGGAAACGATGGATGGCTACTGGCTCACTCCGTTTGGCACCCCCGGGGTCGGCTCTGAGAACACCACCTACGTCGTCGGCCACAGCTGGGAAGGCCGGGACGCGCCGTTTAACCACTTGAGTTCGGCGGCCGTCCCGGGCGACATGCTCACCGTCGCCACGGAAACGGGTGTCCTCACCTACACCGTGGACTCGGTCACCACCTACACGAAGTCCACGCTCAAGGACAGCCCCGTCTGGGATGCCGTCCCCAACCGCCTGGTACTGATCAGCTGCTACACGGAGGATCCCTGGGGAAAGAACATTGTGGTGGTCGCCACTCCGGCCCGCGGCCCCTGACCGTTCCTCGCCCAGACCGCCCAGACCGCCCAGACCGCCCAGACCGCCCAGACCGCGCCCCGCCACTTCGCCGAGGTGGGACTACGCGCCCATGACGGGCGGCGGCATGGGCGCGAAGTGTCACCTCGGCGTCGGAGGCGTCGGAAGCGGCGAAAGGTGCTGTTCGAATAATGAGACGACTTGACCAGCATGTGGATCTCTTGGCTACGCTGAAAACATGAGCGCATCAACGATTGACCTGGCTGTTATTCCCGGCGACGGCATCGGCCCCGAGGTCACGGCAGAAGCCCTGAAGATCCTTGAGAAGGCCGCGGCGGCCGAGGGCATTGTCCTGCAGCAGACGCATTACAAGCTGGGTGCCCAGCACTGGCTCGAAACGGGGGAGACCCTGCCGGTGGAAACCCTCGCCGATCTCCGAACCCGCGACGCCATCCTGTTCGGCGCGGTCGGGGCAGCTCCCGGTGACACCCGGATCCCGTCCGGCATCATCGAGCGTGAACTGCTGCTCAAGCTGCGCTTCAGCCTGGACCACTTCGTCAACCTTCGCCCGTCCCGCCTCTACCCCGGCGTCGCCAGCCCGCTCGCCAATCCCGGCGACATCGACTTCATCGTGGTCCGCGAAGGCACCGAGGGCCCCTACGTGGGCAACGGCGGCACGCTGCGCGCCGGCACCCCGCACGAGGTCGCCACCGAGGTTTCGCTCAACACGGCCCACGGCGTCGAACGCGTGGTCCGCGATGCTTTCCGCCGCGCCAACGACCGCCCGCGCAAAAAGCTCACCCTGGTGCATAAGCACAACGTCCTGGTCTTCGCCGGGCACCTCTGGAAGCGGACCGTGGAGGCTGTGGCCCGGGAGTTCCCCGAGGTCACCCACGACTACCTGCACATCGATGCCGCCACGATCTTTATGGTCACCGACCCCGCGCGGTTCGACGTGATCGTCACGGACAACCTCTTCGGCGACATCATCACCGACCTTGCCGCCGCGGTCACCGGAGGCATTGGCCTGGCCGCGTCCGGAAACATCAACATGGAACGCACAGCGCCGTCCATGTTCGAACCGGTCCATGGCTCGGCGCCGGACATCGCCGGCCAGCAGAAGGCGGATCCGACGGCGGCCATTCTCTCCGCCGCGCTCCTTCTGGACCACCTGGGCCATAGCGGCGCCGCCCGCAAGATCGAAGCGGCCGTGGTTGCCGACGTCGCAGGCCGCGGGACCGCGGTCCGCAGCACCAGCGCGATTGGCGACGCCATCGCCGCCGCCCTGTAGGCCCTCCCGGGCACGGGGCCGGCGGCTCCGCCAACGGGCGTAAGCTTGTTTCGAATCACCAACATGCTGCCGTGGTCCGACGCTGAACCACGTTCACACACCAGGCAGCCGACCGTGGAGGAACCATGACCCAGACTGCCCATGGCGTCGAATTCACCCAGCATCTTTCGGCAACCCCGAAGTCCGCTGAAGAACGTGCTGCCATCCTGGCGAACCCGGGTTTCGGCAATTACTTCACCGACCACACGGCCATCGTCGACTACAGCGTCGACGCCGAGGGCAAGGGCGGCTGGCGCGATGCCCGTGTTGAGGCCTACGGTCCCATTTCGCTGGACCCCTCCGCCGCGGTGCTCCACTACGGCCAGGAAATCTTCGAAGGACTCAAGGCCTACCGCCATGCCGACGGTTCCATCTGGACCTTCCGGCCCGAGGCCAACGCCGCCCGCCTGAACAAGTCGGCCCGCCGTCTGGCGCTGCCCGAGCTCCCGGAGGAGTACTTCCTGGGCGCCATCCGCGAACTCGTCTGTGCGGACAGGGAATGGGTCCCGTCCGGCGACGGCGAAGCCCTGTACCTGCGGCCGTTCATGATCGCCACCGAGGCGTTCCTTGGTGTCCGTGCCGCCCGCGAGGTGTCCTTCCGCGTCATTGCATCCCCGGCCGGGAACTATTTCGGCGGCGAGCTCAAGCCCGTCTCCATCTGGATCTCCCGCGAATACGCCCGTGCGGGCCGCGGCGGCACCGGCGCCGCGAAGTGCGGCGGCAACTACGCCGCCTCCCTGATCGCGCAGCAGGAAGCCGAGGCCCACGGCTGCAAGCAGGTTCTCTTCCTGGACCAGTTCAATGACAACGCCGTGGAAGAGCTCGGCGGCATGAACGTGTTCTTCGTGATGAAGGACGGCTCACTGGTCACCCCCGCGCTGAGCGGAACCATCCTGGAGGGCATCACCAGGATGTCCGTCATCCAGGTCGCCAGGGACATGGGCCGCGAGGTCACCGAACGCAAGATCACCCTGGCGGAATGGCGCGACGGCGTCGCCACCGGCGAAATTGCCGAGGTCTTCGCCTGCGGCACCGCCGCCGTGATCACCCCGATTGGCGTGCTCAAGGACGACACCGAGTTCATCGGCTCCGAGGACGCGAAGGCGGGGGAGACCACCATGGCCATCCGCGAGCAGCTCCTCGGCATCCAGACCGGTGCCATTGAGGACACGCACGGCTGGCTGACCCGCCTCGCCTAAGCGGCAGCGCCCCGCCTAAGCGGCAGCACCCCGCCTAAGCGGCAGCGCCCCGCCTGCAGGCGGCGTTCGACGGCGGCCCCCACCTTCCGGTGCGGGGCCGCCGCCGTCGTTAATGGCCAGGCGGATGGCGGGGGTAAATGGCCGGCTTGAACGGCCCGAAGCCTCTGGTCACTTACCGGACGCAGGGCCACAATAGTGCGCATGACTGGACTGATTCAGGTTCTGGGAGTCATTTTCGGGGTGGTGCTGATCCTCGTGTGAATCCTCGAGTCCTTCTTCTTCCGGGACAGCGCTTCCGCCGGCTGTTCCTTATCAAGCCCGAGGACACGGACGCCGTTCGGATGTGGACGTTCAACCTGGGGTTCTACAACATGATCTGGGGAGTGGGCGCGATCGTTGGCGCCGTTATGCTGACAGGGGCGGAGCCGGCTGCCGGGCGGGTGCTGCTGCTCTTCACGAGCCTGGGCCACGTGCTTCTGGGCATCATCCTGGTGCTGTCGGAGCGGCGGCTGTGGGCAAGCGCCATCGCCGAGGCGGTCCTGCCGGCGGTCATTGCGGTGCTGCTGCTCATGTGACCCCCGCTCGTGCGGGTGCCGCTTGGGTGCGAAGATGGGACAGTGATTCCGGACCACTCCCGCGCCATGGTGCGCAGCACAGACCTGACCCGCTTCAGGCTGGCCCCCAACCCGGGGCCGATGACCCTGCGCGGGACCAATTCCTATGTGATTGCGGGCCCCGGTGCAGCCGGCACTGTCGTGGTGGATCCCGGTCCCCTCGATGAGCCGCACCTGCAGGAACTGGCCGGGGCCGGCGCCGTCGAGCTCATCCTGATTACGCACCGGCACGCGGACCACACCGCAGCCGCCGCCAGGTTCGCCGAACTGACCGGAGCGCCCGTGCGCGCCAAGGATCCCGCGCACTGCCACGGGGGGAGCCCCCTGGTGGACGGCGAAGTCATCCACGCCGCCGGGGCCGAGATCCGGGTACTGGCGACGCCGGGCCACACCTCTGACTCGGTCTGCTTCCACCTTCCTCGGGACGGCGCCCGGGGCTCGGTCCTCACCGGCGACACGATCCTCGGCCAGGGAACCACGGTCCTGGACTATCCCGACGGCACCCTGGGCGACTACCTGGCCTCGCTGGACCGGCTGGAACGGCTGGGCACCGCAACCGTCCTCCCGGCCCACGGACCAATATTGCCCGCCCTGGACACGATCGTCCGCGCCTACCGGGACCACCGCGAGGACCGACTCGGGCAGATCCGCTCCGCCCTCGAGAGCCTGGGGTCCGGGGCCGGGGCGGCCGAGGTGGCCAACGCCGTGTACGCCGCCGTTGACCCCTCCGTGCGGCCGGCGGCGGAACTCTCCGTGGCGGCCCAGCTGCACTACCTGGGCCTGGACAGCAGCACGTCCTAGCCCGCCGGAGGCAGTACGCTTGGAGCCATGCGTATCGCCCGGTTTGTAGTCGATTCTGATCCCCTCTACGGCATTGTTGAAGGTGAGCCCGGCAGTGAGGAAGTCACTGTCATCCACGGCGATCCCTTCTTCCACGGCGTGGAACGCACCGCCGTGCGGCACAAGCTGGAGGATGTGCGCCTCCTTGCCCCGATCATCCCGCGCAGCAAGGTCATCGGCGTCGGCCGCAATTTTGCCGAACACGCCCGGGAACTCGGCAACGAGGTTCCCAAGCAGCCGCTGCTCTTCCTCAAGCCCAACACCTCCGTGATCGGGCCCAACGATCCGATCGTCCTGCCGGAGTTCTCCGAGGAAGTGTCCTTCGAAGCCGAGCTGTGTGTTGTCATCGGCCGGATCTGCAAGGACGTCCCCGAGGAGCGCGTCGACGACGTCATCTTCGGCTACACCTGCGGCAACGACCTCACCGCCCGCGACGTCCAGAAGACGGACCTGCAGTGGGCCCGGGCCAAAGGCTTCGACACCTCCGCGCCCCTGGGGCCGTGGATCGAGACCGAACTGAACACTGAGGACCTGCAGATCCAGGGCCGCCTCAACGGCGAGCTGCGCCAGGACGGAAACACCAGCCAGATGATCCGCGGCGTCCGCGAGCTCGTCTCCATCGTCTCGCAGGCCTTCACCCTGCTGCCCGGCGACGTCATTATGACCGGCACCCCGGCCGGCGTCGGCCTTGTCCAGCCCGGTGACCGCATCGAGGTCGAGATTGAGGGCATCGGCCGCCTCTCCAACCCGGTTGTACGCCGCTAGAGCCTTCCGCCTGGAAGAAACAGCGCCGGTTTCGGACAGCCGCACCGTGGATCCACGGTGCGGCTGTCCGTTTTCGCAGCGGAAACCCCGGGCGCCGGGCGATGATCGGGGTTGTAATGTTGGTACCACTATGACTACTCCTTCTGCGCCCGACGCCGTCCCCAGCTCCGCCCCCAGTGTGACCAGCGAAGTCACTGCCGATACCCCGGTCCGTGTCCGGTTCTGCCCGTCGCCCACCGGTACCCCGCACGTCGGCCTGATCCGCACGGCCCTGTTCAACTGGGCCCACGCCCGCCACACGAAGGGCACCTTCGTGTTCCGCATCGAGGACACGGACGCTGCGCGGGACTCGGAGGAGAGCTACCAGCAGCTGCTCGAGGCGCTCAAATGGCTCGGCATCACCTGGGAGGAAGGCGTGGAGGTCGGCGGACCGCACGAGCCGTACCGCCAGTCCCAGCGCCTGGACCTGTACAAGGACGTCGTCGCCAGGCTGATCGAGGCCGGCTACGCCTACGAGTGCTATTCCTCCCCGGATGAGGTCGAGGCGCGCCACCGCGCCGCCGGCCGCGACCCCAAGCTCGGCTATGACAACTTCGACCGTGAGCTTTCCGGGGAGCAGCTGGCCGCGTTCAAGGCCCAGGGCCGCCAGCCCGTGCTGCGCGTGCGGATGCCCGATGAGGACGTCACCTTCACCGACATGGTCCGCGGCGACATCACCTTCAAGGCCGGCAGCATCCCGGACTACGTGATCGTCCGCGCCGACGGATCCCCGCTGTACACCCTGGTCAACCCGGTCGATGACGCGCTGATGGGCATCACCCACGTGCTCCGCGGCGAGGACCTGCTCTCCTCCACGCCCCGCCAGGTGGTGCTGATCCGCGCGCTGATGGACATCGGCGTTGCCAGCTACCTGCCGGTCTTCGGCCACCTTCCGTACGTCATGGGCGAGGGCAACAAGAAGCTTTCCAAGCGTGACCCCCAGTCCAACCTGTTCCTGCTCCGGGACCGCGGCTTCATCCCGGAGGGCCTGCTCAACTACCTCTCGCTGCTTGGCTGGAGCCTCTCCGCCGATGAGGACATTTTCACGGTGGACCAGCTGATCGAGCACTTCGACGTCAACGACGTCCTCGCCAACCCGGCCCGCTTTGACATCAAGAAGGCCGAGGCCATCAACGGCACGCACATCCGGATGCTCGACGCCGAGGACTTCCGCGGCCGCCTGGTCCCGTACCTGCGCACCGCGGGGTTCGTCGGCGACACCCTGACCGCGCGCCAGGAGGAGATCCTCGCAGAGGCGGCCCCGCTGATCCAGGAGCGCATCTCGCTGCTGGGCGAGGCCCCCGGGCTGCTCGCCTTCCTGTTCAAGGCCGATGACGCGGTCGACGTCGCGGACGACGCCCGGAAGGGCCTTCCGGAGAACCTCACGGAGGTGCTCGACGCCGCCCTGGCCGCCCTGGAGCCCCTGGCCGACTGGAATGCCGAGACCATCCAGGCCGCGCTCAAGGAGGCCCTCGTGGAGGGCCTCGGCGTCAAGCCGCGGCTGGCGTTCGGCCCGGTCCGCACGGCCGTCTCCGGCCGCCGGATCTCCCCGCCGCTGTTCGAATCCATGGTGATCCTGGGCAAGGACTCCTCCCTGGCCCGGCTGCGCGCCTTCCGCGGCTGATGATGAGCCCGCCCTCAGCGCAGAACAACGCCGGGACCAGCGCCCTGGCCGCCGGCCTGGGCAGCATCCGTGGCGTGCTGTTCGACATCGACGACACCCTGGTGGACCTCGAGTTCGCCATGACGGCGGCACTGCGCGACGTCAGCGAACACCTCCTGCCCGGCCTGGACCCGGCCGGGTGGGAGAAGTTCGGGCGGATCTTCACCCGGGAGACGACCCATTTCTACGACCGGTACCTGGCCGGTGAACTGAGCTTCAATGAACAGCGCCTGCTCCGCGGCCGGGCCGCCCTGGGACACTTCGGGGTGGAGCTGGAGGAGGGCGAGCAGGCCCACCACTGGGTGAGTTCCTACGCCAGCCGCCAGCACGGCTACATCCGGGCCTTCGACGACGTCACCCCGATGCTGAACGCGCTGGATTCCGCCGGCATCCCCTACGGTGCCGTGAGCAACAACGTCCACGACTACCAGCGGGTCAAGCTCGACGCCGCCGGACTGGCACGCATCAGCGTGCTGGTGGGCACGGATACTGTCGGTGCGGCCAAGCCGGATCCGGCCATCTACCTGGAGGGCGTCCGGCGCCTCGGCACCGGCGCCGGCGAAACGCTCTACGTGGGGGACAACCGCCTCCTCGACGCTGACGGCTCGACGGCGGCAGGCCTCCTGGGCGTCTGGCTGAACCGCGGCAGGGAACCGGCCCCGGGCTTTGACGGCCGCGAGATCGGTTCCCTGCTGGAGCTGCTGGCCTAGCTGCCGGTCGTGCCGCCGGCCCAAGCTGTGACGGCACTTGCCCGGCGGTTCCGCAGCACCACAAAAGCAGCGACCGAGCCGAGGCCCAGGACACCGACGATTCCGAGGGCCAAACCTGCATCCGACTGGCCTGCCATGTTCGAGGGCGAGACCGCCGCCGCGCTCGAGTACAGGGTGTCGGTGCCCTCGGCAATCTTGGCGTTGCCGTCGGCGAGCTTGTCCGCACCGGCGGAAAGATCGGAAGAACCGGAGGCCAGTTTGGTGGTGCCGGCCGAAAGCTCGGTGGCACCGGAGGCCAGGGCCATGGATCCGCCGAGCAGCCCCGGGTTGGCCGGATCAGCAGGATCACCCGTGATGCCCGTATTCAGTGCGACGGTGCCATCCGCGAGCCGGGAGCTGCCCTCGGTCATCCTGGCGGTGGCATTGATCAGGCCGGGGCGTTCCGGGTCGCCCGGAACCCCGTCCATGCCGGTCCGGATCTTTGACGTCCCGGCGGCGAGCAGTTCGGTTCCGAGGACCACGCCGGGATTCTTCGGGTCCCGGCTGTTGAGCTTGTTGGCCAAGGTCTCGAAACCGGCTGTCAGCTTCTCGGTCCCGGCGTGCAGCTGGCCTGCTCCGGTGTGGACCTGGCCCGCTCCGGTATGGACCTGGGAGGTTCCGGTTTGGAGCTCGGAGGCTCCGGTGTGCAGCCGGGATGCCCCGGTGCGCAGCTGGGAGGCCCCGGTGTGGAGCTGGGAGGCCCCGCCCTGGAGCTGGGCGGCCCCGCCCTGGAGCTGTGCGGCCCCGGCATCCAGCTTCTGTGCACCTGCAAGGATCTTGGCAATCTTGTCCTTGAGCGCTGCCAACGGGACGAGTCCCGTGACGGGATCGCTGGCCGCGGCGTGCAGTTGCTCCAGGGACTGGGCGAGGGCCGCGGTTCCGGTCCCGGCCTCGGGGTTATTGCTCGCCCCCCGGTAGCCCTTGAGCTGGACGGTGCCTGCCTTCAGCGCGGTGGCGCCGGTGTCAAGCGCGGTGGCGCCGGTCTCAAGCGCGGTGGCGCCGGTTTCAAGCTGGGCGGCGCCGGTGTTGAGCGCGGTGGCGCCGGCTTCCAGTTTCCCGGTACCTGTCTCCAGGGCGGTGGTGCCGGCCACCAGCTTGGCGGCGCCGGTGTTGAGCTGCGTGGCGCCGTCGGCCAGGTTGTTCTTCGCGTTGCCGGCGGCCGTGCGGGTCAAGGCCGCCGAGAGCTGCGAAGCTCCTGCGGCAAGCTTCTGTGCACCGGTGTCGACCAGGTAGACGCCCGGGGCGAGTTTGTTGTTGACATCGGTTTCAATTTTCACAGCTCCGGTGGCAAGCTCATCCGCGCCGGACTGGAGCTTGTCGGCCCCGGGGGCCAGCCGCTGGCTGATTCCGTCACGGACTTTGTCGGCACCGGCCGAGAGCTTCACGGCGCCCGTGTCCGCCGCGCCGGCACCGGTGGCCAGCTTGGCGGCACCATCCTTCAGTTGTGCGGCGCCCGACGACGCCTTCCCGGCGCCCTCCTGCAACCGGGCGGAACCGTCGACAATCCGTCCGGTGACAAGTGTGTAGAACCCCAGCAGGGCGATCAACAGCAGGGCAAGGACGGCGATGGCGATTTGCTGGGCCCGGGTTCGGGTCCTGTTGGTGGCGGCACGACTTTGTGTCACAGGTGTTTCCTCTCGGCGGCGGTGCCGGCAGCAGCTTTGCTGCCGGCCCCCGCATTGTGATGCAGCTAACACTCGAAAATGGCCGTGAAGCTGCCCGCAGCAATGTGGGGGAGCGTTGTTACTCGGCGGTAACTTACCGAGGGTAAACTTGTCGGCACCGGATTGGCAAGGGTTTTCCCATCTTTCAGTGCCGAGTTTCAGAGCCGGGCCGGGCCGGCCCGCCCGGGCGCGGCGCAAAAGGGGCGGATTGCCGGGCGTTCCGCGGCTCGATTTGTGCAGACGAAAACTCTCGGGTAAAGTAATTACTCGTGCTGAGGCGCCGGGAGCGCGGGTTTAGACCCGCGGATCCGGCCCGAAAGTTTCATTGGGATATGGTGTAATTGGCAACACTACGGTTTCTGGTACCGTCATTCTAGGTTCGAGTCCTGGTATCCCAGCTCTGAAAAATCCGCGGAATTCCGCGGTTGATCAGGGGTTTTGGATCGGTTCGCCGGTTTAGGACACTTGCTGAGTGGGTAAAATAATCGCTTGGCGCGAATGGCAGAAATGCCGTTCTGGAGAGTACACGGCCCCATCGTATAGCGGCCTAGTACGCTGCCCTCTCACGGCGGTAACGCGGGTTCGAATCCCGCTGGGGTCACAGATAAAACGGTCCCGGGCATCAGCCCGGGACCGTTTTTCGTTATCCGCACCCCGCCGCGCTGAGCCGGCACGACCTGGAACTGGCATGATGAAGCGGTGAGCTCCGACGAAACCTCCGGCCAGGCCGTTGAACTGCTGGAAGCCGTCCACCGCGACCTGGCTGCCACCGCCCTTCCCCTGGCCCTCCCCGGAACGGATGAGGCCCGGCGGGACATCCGAAGCGCCCTTGCCCAGCTCGAGGATTACATCCTGCCGCGCTACCGGAGCCTGGACGCACCCCTGCTGGCTGTCGTGGGAGGCTCCACCGGCGCCGGGAAATCAACCCTCGTCAACGGACTCGCCGGGCACGCCGTCACCCGGGCGGGTGCCATCCGGCCCACCACGCGCCAGCCCATCCTGCTGCACCACCCCGCCGACGGGCGCTGGTTCGAGGACCATCGGGTCCTGCCGAGCCTGAGCCGGATCCGCGGCACGGTGAACCGCGGCCCACTGCCCGCCAGCCAGGCCGGACCCACCCCTGACCCCGCCGCGATCACGTCCCTGGTGCTGATTGCCGATGCAGCGGTGCCGCAGGGAATCGCGCTGCTGGACGCTCCCGACGTCGACTCGATTTCCGCCGACAACCGCAAGCTCGCGGGGCAGTTGCTGGCTGCCGCCGACTTGTGGGTGTTCGTCACCACCGCCAACCGCTATGCCGACGCCGTTCCGTGGCGCCTGCTGCTGGACGCGGCCTCCCGGGACATCATGGTGGCCGTGGTCCTGGACCGGGTTCCCGCCGCCGCCGAAGCAGAGGTCAGTGCCGACCTGCAGTCGATGCTCAGCAGGGAGGGCCTGGGCGGGGCCCGCCTCTTCGTCGTCCCCGAGGCGGCACTGGACGGGATGGGGATGCTGCCGCCCGCCGCCGTGGAACCATTGCGGCTCTGGTTGCACGAACTCGCCGCGGACGCCGCCGGCCGCGCCGACATCGCCCGCCGGACGCTCAACGGAACCGTCAAGGCCCTGGGGAGCCGTGTCGAGGCGGTGGCGACGGCCGCCGCAGAGCAGGAACACGCTGCCGACGTCCTCGCCGGGGACGCCCGGGACGCCTACCAGGACGCCGTGGCCAGAATCCTGGAGGCCACCCGGGACGGCGCCCTGCTGCGCGGGGAAGTTCTGGCCCGCTGGCAGGACTTCGTGGGCACCGGCGAATTCTTCCGGGCCATGGAGCAGAACATCGGCCGAACCCGCGACCGGCTCGGTGCCTTCTTCCGGGGCGAACCGGCGCCGGCGGTGCGGGTGGAGACGGCGATTGAATCCGGCCTGCAGGCCGTCATTATCGATGAGGCAGCCAACGCGGCCGAGGATGCGGACGGGCGCTGGCGCTCCGACCCGGCCGGCCGCCAGCTGCTGGGCAGCGACGACCTCTCCGGTACCTCCGCCGGCTTCGCCGGGAAGGCTGCCGCCGAGATCCGGGCCTGGCAGGGGAGCCTTATGGAGCTGATCCGGACCGAAGGCCAGGGCAAACGCACCCGGGCCCGCTGGCTGTCCTTTGGCATCAACGGCCTCGGTGCCGCCCTGATGATCGTGGTGTTTTCCATGACAGCCGGACTCACCGGCCTGGAGGTCGGCGTCGCCGGCGGCACCGCGGTCGCCGGGCAGCGGCTGCTGGAAGCGGTGTTCGGTGAGGATGCCGTGCGCCGGCTCGCCAAAACGGCCCGCGAGGACCTCCACGCGCGGTGCCAGAAGCTGCTCGAGGCCGAGCAGGAACGTTTCCTGGCCCGGATCGAGGTCTCCGGCGGGGTCGCGCCGGCGGTGCTCTCCGGCCACGCCGCGGCGCTGCGCCGGCTGGCGGTCTCCGCATGAGCCGCCATGGCGCCGCCGTCGAGGCCTCCCGGCTGGACCGCCGGCTCGAGGCCCTGAACGAGGCACGTGAACTGGCCGCCGGGGCGCTCCCGGACGACGTCCTGGACGGTGTGCTGCAGGTGCTGGACCGGGCCAGCTCCCGCCGCTCCCTCTCCGGGGACCACACCGTCGTCGGCTTCTTCGGGGCCACCGGCAGCGGAAAGTCGTCACTTTTTAACGCGGTCAGCGGCGCGGAAATCGCGACGGCGGCCGCCCGGCGGCCCACGACCTCCGAGCCGTTGGCGGGCATCTGGGGCGCCGCGGGCAGCGACGGGCTGCTGGACTGGCTGGACGTCCGCAACCGGCACCACGCAACCCCGGTACCCGGGTTCGCCGACGACCGCACGGGCCTGATCCTGCTGGATCTTCCCGACTTCGACTCCACCCGTGCCGCCAACCGGGAGATCGTGGAGCGGATGGTGGGACTCGTCGACGTCCTCGTCTGGGTGCTGGATCCGCAAAAATACGCCGACGCCGCCGTGCACAACGATTTCCTCACCCCGCTGGCCTCCCACGGGGCCGTCACGCTGGTGGTGCTGAACCAGCTCGACCGGCTCCCGGACCGGGACATTCACCCGGTGCTGGAGTCGCTGAAAGGCATCCTGGCGCGGGACGGGCTGGGCAAGGCGCAGGTCATTGGTGCCTCCGCCGTCGCGGGCACCGGCGTGGACAAGGTCCGGGCCGCCATCCGCCAGGTGGCCACGCAGCGGCAGGCCCAGTCCCAGCGCCTCGGCGCCGACGTCATGCAGGCCTCCGCCCGCCTTGCCGAGGCGTCCGGAGCGGGCACGGCCGCCGGGGCCACAGCAGCGTCAAAGGCCCGGCTGGCCGAGGAACTGGCGATTGCGGCCAATGTCCCGCTCGTGGTGGAAGCCGTCGTCCGGTCATACCGGCTGCAGTCGGCCCGGCGCACCGGCTGGCCCGTCACCCGCTGGCTGGTCCGGTTCCGGCCCGACCCGCTGAGGCGGCTCAACCTGCACCGGGAGGGCGCCCGGGCCGAACTGAACCGCACCTCGCTGCCGCCTGCCGGTGCCCCGGAACGCGCCCGCACGGATGCGGCCGTCCGGGAATTCGCCGATGCAGCATCCGACGGCGCCCCCGGCCCCTGGCGGGCCGTGATCCGCGGCGCCGCCCGTGAGGGACGTGGGCAGCTGCCGGATGCGCTGGACCAGGCCATCGCATCCACAGATTTGTTGGCTGCGGCCAAGGCCTGGTGGTGGACTCCGTTCAACATCGTGCAGTGGCTGGCGCTGCTGACCGCCCTCGGCGGGTTCGCTTGGCTGGGGGTCCTTGCCGCGCTGGGCTATTTGCAGCTTCCCGTGCCGGAGGTCCCGCTGGTACAGGGCTGGCCCGTGCCGACCGTTATGATCGCCGGCGGCGCGCTGCTCGGGATCGTCCTGGCCATCCTGGCGAAGGTCATCGCGGGGGCTGCTGCCCGGGCACGGGGCGCAGGGGCCCGCAAGCGGCTCAAGGCGGCCGTCGCGGCCGTGGCGAAGGATTTTGTGGTGGAGCCCGTGGAACTCGAGGTCAGCCGGCTGCAGTCCTTCAACAGGGCCCTGCAGGCCGCGGCGCGCTGACCCGTTCCCGGCACTGCCGCGCCGCCCGTGCCGCGTCTGCTGCTGTGCTGCGCTTACAGCAGCGCCGCGGCGTCCCGGACCTTGATCATGGTGCGCAGGTTGCGGGTGGTGGTGAAGGCCTTGTACTTCGGCTTTGAGGACAGCCTGCTGAACGGGCTCTCCAGCGTGCCGCCGGCGGGCGCCAGCCATGCCAGGGCCTCCGGACCCAGCATGGTCAGCTGCGCGCCGTCCAGGGCGCTGCCGGCCCCGTACAGCTCGGCAAGAACGTCGGCGTCCGAGCCGAGCGTGAGGTAGGTGTGCGTGGACGCGTCGTCTGCGGGATAGGGACAGGCCGCCACCAGTTCGCCCACCCGGTCCGCGGCCAGAACCACCACCCAGGCGTCATAGCCGAAGGACTCCCGGAGGCAGGCCTCGAATTCCTTCTTGACCCCGGCGGGGGAGAGCCCGCTCGAGAGGACAACATTGCCACTGGCCAGGAGCGTCTTCACGCCCGCAAACGGACAGGACTTCAGGGCTGCGGTCAGTTCCGCCATTCTGATGGTGATGCCGCCGACGTTGACCCCGCGCAGGAACACCGCATAACTGCTCATGCGGACAGCCTATGCCTGCTTCCGCGGGTCAGTTCCAGTGTCGCACTGCAACGCGGGCGACGTCCTAATTGTCGGTGCCTCGTGATGTGATTGAAGCATGGAAAGCACTGCGTGGAGTGTGGAGAGCAGGGAGGCCCTGGAGGCCGTGGCCGCGTCGGTTGCTGCGCTGGCTGTTTTCGCCGGCGCCGGTCCGGAGCGCTCTGATCTTCCCGGGGCCGATGCGTTGCGGGTCGCCGAGTCTGGTCCGGCCTGGGCTGATCCGTTGCGGGAGCTGGCGGGTGCCTGCCTGGATGGTCTCGCGGAGATGGCGCGGCTGGACGCCCGGTCCGCGGCGTTGAAGGTGCGGCTGACCGCCGACTATGTGGAGGCGACCCGGGCCCTGGCGTCCCCAACGGCGTCCCCGCAGGACCGCACCGTCCAGGAGATGGCCCTGGTGGCTGAGGTTGCGTGTGTCCTGACGGTCAGTGAACGGAGCGCCGAAGCGCTGCTCTGCGAGTCTCAGGCCCTGACCACTACGCTGCCGCTGACCCTGAGGGCCCTGCAGGCCGGGACGATCTCCTGGGCCCATGCCCGGATCATCGTGGACGAATCCACGAACCTGGACCCTGACGGGGCGGCGGCGCTGGAGGCGCACTTCCTGGACCCCGACGCACCGAACCCGGCCCGCGGGTGCCCGGCCGGGGAGCTCGTTCCGGGACGGTTCCGCACCAAGGCACGTGTGTGGCGCGAACGCCATCACCCGGTCAGTATCGAAACACGCCACACCAAGTGCGCTGCGGACCGGCGGGTTGAGTACGTCCCGGACCGGGACGGCATGGCCTGGCTCAACACCTACCTCCCGGCCGGCACCGCCGCGGGGATCTGGGAACGGACCACCGCCGCCGCCCGCGCCCTCCAGGGCCCGGACGAGGCCCGGACCCTGTCCCAGCTCCGCGCCGATGTGGCCGCCACCTGGCTCCTCAACAGTGGGACCGCCACCGGTACCGTCACTTCGGGCGGAACGGCCGGCAGCGGCGTTGGGATGGGTGGTGGTGCGTGCGGGGGTGTGCCGTCGCCGCGGGCGCAGGTCCTGATCACCGTCCCGGTCCTGTCCCTGCTCGGGGCCGGGGAGGAACCGGCGGTCCTGGACGGGCACGGGCCGATCCCGCCGTCCATGGCCCGGGCCCTGGTCGCCGGCGGCGCCGGGTCCTTCTACCGGGTCCTGACCGACCCCCGCGACGGGGCCCCGCTGGAAATCGGCCGGACCAGCTACCGCCTCACCACGGCCCAGCGACGCTGGCTGCACCTGCGCGACGGCCGATGTCCCTTCCCGGGCTGCAGCAACCACTCGTTGGACAACGACGCAGACCACCTCCTGGCCTGGGCCAACGGAGGCACCACCGGGATCTCCAACCTGGGCCAGCCGTGCCCGAAACACCACCGGCTCAAACACGGCTCGGCCTGGACACCGGCCGGGGCCAGCAAACACAAACCGCCCGGGTGGACCTCCCCGTCCGGGCGGCACTATCCCAGCGAACAGCAGGACTGGGAACCACCCGACTGGCTAGCCGACATCCCGGCCAGGGACACACTCCCGGACCCGGATTGGGATCCAGGATGGGATCCCGTCATGGACATGCCGCTGGACCCACGCCGGGATCCCAATCTGGAACTGCCGCCGGATCTATTCCCGGACTGGTACCCAGTTACGGCCCTGGATGAAGACTCTGCAGCGGTCCCTGAGGATCTGCCCTGGCCAGCGCCCCTCGAAGACCTCTACCCGGAATGCTTACAGTTCCAAAGTGCCTGGCGCTGATGGCGTCAATGACGTGCGGGCACGTCCGTGAGTCCGATGGAGACGGCCTCAGTCGTTGGTCTTGCGCAGCGCCTCGGTCAGCACCCGGGCCGCGTTGCAGACCACTTCGGCATGCAGCCGGCCCGGCTGGCGGGTCAGGCGTTCGATCGGCCCCGAGATCGAGACTGCGGCGATCACCCGGCCGGACGGACCGCGCACGGGAGCCGAGACAGAGGCGACCCCCGGCTCGCGTTCGCCCAGGCTCTGGCCCCAGCCCCGGCGTCGTACTCCGGCCAGGACGGTGGGGGTGAAGCGGGCGGCCTGGAGGCCCTCCAGAAGGCGGTCGTGGTCCTCCCAGGCGAGCAGCACCTGGGCAGCGGAGCCGGCCTTCATCGACAACTGGGTGCCGACCGGAATGGTGTCGCGCAGGCCGATGGGCCGCTCGGCGGAGGCGACGCAGACGCGCCAGTCACCCTGCCGGCGGAAGATCTGGGCGCTTTCGCCCGTGGCATCGCGCAGCTGCATCAGGACCGGTCCCGCGGAAGCGATCAGGCGGTCCTCGCCGGCGGCGGACGCGAGCTCCACGAGGCGGCTGCCCAGGACAAAGCGGCCCTGAATGTCGCGGCTGACCAGCCGGTGATGGACCAGCGCCAGCGCCAGCCGGTGCACGGTGGGCCTGGCCAGTCCCGTGGCCGCAACCAGCTGGGCCAGAGTGGTAGGGCCGGCCTCAAGTGCGTCAAGCACATGGGCCGCTTTATCGATGACACCGACTCCACTAGAATTGTCCATGTAATGATATTGCCGTCTCATTATCTGAGATGCAAGTCAATGCGCTGGCGCAGAACGCGGGAGTGCTGATTCAGTGGAGAAAGCAAGCCGGAAAGTACGGACACCGCAGTGAAGGGAGCAGGCCGTGGCAAAGACACTGGCCGAGAAGGTCTGGGACGCGCACGTGGTGCGCAAAGGCGACGGCGAAGGAGCCAACGCCCAGCCCGACCTTCTTTTCATCGACCTCCACCTGGTGCATGAGGTGACCTCGCCTCAGGCCTTTGAGGGCCTCCGGCTGGCCGGGCGCCCGCTGCGCCGGCCCGACCTCACCATCGCCACCGAGGACCACAACACCCCCACGCTGGACATCGACAAGCCGATTGCCGACCTCACCAGCCGCACGCAGATCCAGACCCTGCGCAACAACTGCCAGGAGTTCGGTGTCCGCCTGCATTCCCTCGGCGATGCCGAGCAGGGGATCGTCCACGTCGTCGGCCCGCAGCTGGGCCTCACCCAGCCCGGCATGACCGTGGTCTGCGGGGACTCGCACACCTCCACGCACGGGGCGTTCGGCGCCCTGGCGATGGGCATCGGAACCTCCGAGGTGGAGCACGTGATGGCCACCCAGACGCTGTCCCTGAAGCCCTTCAAGACCATGGCCATCAACGTCGAGGGCACCCTGCGGCCAGGGGTTTCCGCCAAGGACATCATCCTGGCCGTCATCGCCAAGATCGGCACCGGCGGAGGCCAGGGCTACGTGCTCGAGTACCGGGGCTCCGCGATCCGGGCACTGTCCATGGAAGCCCGGATGACCATCTGCAACATGTCCATCGAAGCCGGCGCCCGCGCCGGTCTCGTCGCCCCGGACCAGACCACGTACGACTACATGTCCGGCCGCCCGCACGCGCCGGCGGGCGCCGACTGGGATGCCGCCGTCGGGTACTGGAACACCCTGCGCTCCGAGGACGACGCAACGTTCGACGTCGAGGTGGACCTCGATGCCGGCACGCTGGAACCGTTCGTGACCTGGGGGACCAACCCCGGCCAGGGCGTGTCCCTCTCCGCCAGGGTGCCCTCCCCCGAGGACTTCGGTGACGAGAACGCCAAGGCTGCGGCGGAACGCGCGCTGCAGTACATGGGGCTGGAAGCCGGCACCCCGATGAAGGACATCCGCGTGGACACTGTCTTCCTGGGCTCCTGCACCAACTCCCGGATGGAGGACCTCCGCGCTGCCGCGGACATCATCCGGGGGCGGACCAAGGACCCCAACATCCGGATGCTCGTGGTTCCCGGCTCCGCCCGCGTCCGACTCGAGGCCGAGGCGGAGGGCCTGGACAGGGTCTTCAAGGACTTCGGGGCCGAATGGCGCTTCGCCGGCTGTTCCATGTGCCTGGGCATGAACCCGGACCAGCTCGAACCGGGCGAGCGCTGCGCGTCCACCTCCAACCGCAACTTCGAGGGCCGCCAGGGCAAGGGCGGGCGCACGCACCTCGTTTCGCCCGTCGTGGCAGCCGCCACGGCCATCCGCGGAACGTTGAGCTCGCCGTCGGACCTTGATCCTGCACCTGAGACCGCCGCTACCCGCACCGACGCAGCTTAGAAGGATCCGCCATGGAAAAGTTCACCACCCACACCGGCATCGGCGTCCCGCTGCGCCAAAGCAACGTCGACACCGACCAGATCATCCCGGCCGTCTACCTCAAGCGCATCACGCGCACCGGCTTCGAGGACGCGCTCTTTGCGGCCTGGCGCAAGGACCCGGCGTTCATCCTGAACCAGGAGCCGTTCAACGCGGGCTCCGTCCTGGTGGCCGGGCCTGACTTCGGCACCGGGTCCTCCCGCGAGCACGCCGTCTGGGCGCTCAAGGACTACGGTTTCAAGACCGTGCTGTCCGCACGCTTCGCCGACATCTTCCGCGGCAACTCCGGCAAGCAGGGCCTGCTCGCCGCGGAACTGGCCCAGGATGACATCGAACTCATCTGGAAGGAACTGGAGAACGCCCCCGGGACCGCGGTCACGGTGGACCTTCCCTCCAAGACGGTCCAGTGCGGCACCATCGTGGCGCCGTTCGAGATTGACGACTACACCCGCTGGCGCCTGCTCGAGGGCCTGGACGACATCGGCCTGACCCTCAAGCACGAGGAAGACATCACCGCCTTCGAGGCCACCCGGCCGGCGTTTATGCCCAGGACCCTCCCGGCCAAACTGTCCTGACCGGCGCGCTTCACTGCAACGCGGGGTCACTTACGGCCCATCCCGACCCCCGGGACCGGCCGTAAGTGACCCCGCGTTGCTTTGTTTTTCTCGGCCGGGACTGACATTGGGACGAAGCCCAGGCGGCGACCCGGCGCACCGCGTATTTCAGTTCGGTAACGCAAGCTCCTATGCTTAGCTGGTGCCTTTGTAAGGATTTGGGGGCGAGTAGTCGTGAGGAAACCGGTATATGAGTAGTGTTCTGACAATCCGCGGAGGCGTCCCGCTGACTGGCCGCGTCACCGTGCGGGGGGCCAAAAACCTGGTCCCGAAGGCCATGGTGGCCGCCCTGCTGGGCAACGAGCCATCAGTGCTGCGCAACGTCCCTGAAATCAAGGACGTCGAGGTTGTCACCAGCCTGCTCCAGCTCCACGGCGTCACTGTCGAGAAGGACCCCGTCACCGGGGACCTGACCCTCGACCCGACCAACGCGAAGACGGCCTCCCATACGGCGATCGACGCGCACGCCGGCGATTCCCGGATCCCGATCCTGCTGTGCGGTCCCCTGATCCACGCGATCGGCGAGGCGTTCATCCCTGACCTGGGCGGCTGCAAGATCGGTGACCGCCCGATCGACTACCACCTGGACGTGCTGCGGCAGTTCGGTGCCGTGGTGGAGAAGCGTCCCGGCGGCATTCACATCTCCGCGCCCGGCGGCCTCAAGGGCGCCAAGATCTCGCTGCCGTACCCGTCCGTCGGCGCCACCGAGCAGGTCCTGCTGAGCGCCACGAGGGCCGAAGGCATCACCGAGCTCTCCGGTGCGGCCACGGAGCCGGAGATCGTCGACCTGATCGCAGTGCTGCAAAAAATGGGCGCGATCATCAGTGTCCAGACGGACCGCACCATCCGGATCGAGGGCGTCCCGGACCTCGGCGGCTACAACCACCGCGCCCTCTCGGACCGCAACGAGTCGGCCTCATGGGCGTCCGCAGCGCTGGTGACACGAGGTGACATCTTCGTCCAGGGCGCCACCCAGCGGGACATGATGACCTTCCTCAATACCTACCGCAAGGTTGGCGGCGGGATGGACATCGGCGACGACGGCATCCGCTTCTATCACAAGGGCGGCAAGCTCAACCCGCTGGTCCTCGAGACGGACGTGCACCCCGGTTTCATGACGGACTGGCAGCAGCCGCTCATCGTAGCCCTGACACAGGCCGAGGGTGTGTCGATCGTCCACGAAACCGTGTACGAGAACCGCTTTGGTTTCACCGAGGCGCTGATCCGGATGGGCGCCAACATCCAGGTCCACCGCGAATGCCTCGGCAGTGTTCCCTGCCGGTTCGGCCAGCGCAACTTCCTGCATTCAGCCGTGATTTCCGGCCCCACCCAGCTGACCGGCACCGACATTGACGTGCCGGATCTGCGCGGCGGATTCAGCCACCTGATCGCGGCACTGGCTGCCAACGGCACCTCCCGGGTCACCGGGATCGACATCATCAACCGCGGCTACGAGCGATTCACGGAAAAGCTCGCGGCCCTGGGCGCCGATTTCGACATCACTTCAGCCGAGTAGCGGGTACCACGTGAAGGAATCGGCCAAGAGCCACGTCACTTTTGTTGTTGTGGCCGGGATTGTCCGTCCGGTCCTGAACCTCCTGATGCGGAAGGAATGGACCGGTCTGGAGAAGCTGCCCGCCGGCGGCTTCATCGCAGCACCCAACCACTGCACCGAAATCGATCCCCTGGTGGTGGCGCACATGCTCTACAACCAGCAGCGGATGCCGCGTTTCCTGGCCAAGGCCGGACTCTTCAAGGTGCCCGTGCTGGGATTCGTGCTGCGCGCCACCAAGCAGATCCCGGTGGAGCGCTCGACGGCGGGCGCCAACCGATCGCTGCAGATCGCCAAGGAAGTGGTGGACGGGGGCGGTGCCATCATCATCTACCCCGAGGGCACGCTGACCAGGGATCCCGATCTGTGGCCGATGAAAGGCCACACCGGTGCCGCGCGGATGGCGCTCGAAAGCGGAATCCCCGTGGTGCCGATGGCCCACTGGGGCGCCCATGAGGTATTGCCGCGCTATGCCAAACGGTTCCACCTCTTTCCGCGGAAGACCTCGCGACTGGTGGTGGGCGATCCGGTGGACCTCAGCGCCTTCGCCGGGCAGCCACTGGACAGGGCCACCCTCACCGAGGCCACCAACGTGATCATGGCGGCCATCACCGAACTCCTGGCCACCCTCCGCGGGGGACAGCCTCCGCTGGTCCGCTGGGACCCTGCGGCCCACCACCAGAGCACCCACGGCCGTTTTATTGACCAAGGCGGCAAAACTGGCGGTTCTGCAGCACCAGAAGAGAAACCCGGGGACAGCGCCGCATGACATTCGATCAAACGCGGGGACTGTCGGCCACGAAAGTTGCTGTGCTTGGCGCCGGATCCTGGGGGACCACGTTTGCGAAGATCCTCGCTGATGCTGCCACTGCCTCCGGCGTCGAACGCGACATCCGGCTGTGGGGCCGGCGCGGTGAAGTCGTCAACCAGATTAACCTGGTCCACCGGAACGAGCAATACCTCAAGGACATTGCCCTTCCGCCCAGCATCACCGCTTCCACCGACGTCGCCGAGGTCCTCGACGGCGCTGAACTCGTCATCCTGGCCGTTCCGGCCCAGACCCTGCGGCCGCAACTGCACCAGTGGAAGAACCACCTGGCGCCCGGCGCCCTGGTGGTTTCCCTCATGAAGGGCCTCGAACTGCACTCCGACGCCCGGATGAGCGAAGTGATCTCCGAGGAGCTCGGCATTCCAGCCAACCGGATCGCTGTGGTGTCCGGACCCAACCTGGCCATGGAGATCGCCCGGGAAGAACCCACCGCCTCCGTCGTGGCCTGTTCCGACCCGATCGCGGCCGGCTGGATCGCCCGCAGCTGCACTGCCCCGTACTTCCGCCCGTACACCACGGGCGACGTTGTCGGCGTCGAAATCGGCGGGATCGTCAAGAACATCATCGCCCTGGCCGTCGGCATTTGCGAAGGCAAGCAGATGGGTGACAACACCAAGGCATCGGTCATTACGCGCGGCCTTGCGGAGACCTCCCGGCTGTCGCTCGCGCTGGGCGGCGAGGCACCGACGATGGCCGGGCTCGCCGGGCTCGGCGACCTCGTCGCCACCTGTTCCTCGCCGCTGTCCCGGAACCACACGGCCGGACGGCTCCTGGGCAAGGGGCTGACCCTGGACCAGGTCGCCTGCGAAATGACGCAGACGGCCGAGGGGATCAAGTCCGCCCAGGCCGTCCAGGAACTGGCCGGCAAGCTGGGCGTCGAGATGCCCATCACCGCGGCGGTTGTCGCCGTGCTGGCAGGAAAACTGTCCGTCCACGAACTGGGGCCGCTCCTGCTGTCCCGGGACCTGAAACCTGAAGGCGGTTACTGAGCGTGGCTGAAGAAAACGTGAGCACAGCGGGCCGGTCCGGCAACAGGCGGCCCCGGGTGGCGGTGCTGTTCGGTGGCCGCTCCAGCGAACACGCGGTCAGCTGCGTGACGGCCGCCGGGGTCCTCGGTGCCATCGACCAGACGAAATACGAGGTGATCCCGATCGGGATCGCGAAGACCGGCCAGTGGGTGCTGGCCTCCGGGGATACCCACGACTGGTCACTCTCGGCCTCATCCCTGCCCGAGGTCGCGTCCTCTGCCCGGACCGTGGCGCTGACCGAGATCGGCGGCGAACACCAGCTGATCGTGGCCTCCCCGAACGAGGTCCCGCAGGAACTGGGCGCCGTGGACGTGGTGTTCCCGCTGCTGCACGGTCCGTTCGGCGAGGACGGCACCGTCCAGGGCTTCCTGGAACTGTCCGACACCCGTTACGTGGGCGCAGGTGTGCTGGCGTCGGCCGTGGGCATGGACAAGCACTTCATGAAGGTGGTGTTTGAATCCGCCGGACTCCGCGTGGGCCCCTACATCGCCGTGACGGACCGGCAGTGGCGCAACGACCCCGAGACCGTCCGCAAACGCGTGGACCAGCTCGGCTTCCCGGTCTTCGTCAAGCCCGCGCGGGCGGGTTCGTCCATGGGGATTTCCAAGGTGGACTCGCTCGAAGGCCTGGACGCCGCCATCGAGGCCGCCCGTGCACATGATCCGAAACTCGTCATCGAGGCCGGCATCGTCGGCCGTGAGATCGAATGCGCCGTGCTGGAGGGCCGGGGGACAGACGCTCCCCGGACGTCCATGCCCGGAGAGATTTCCGTGGCCGGCGGCGGGCACGAGTTCTACGACTTCAACGCCAAGTATGTGGACGACGCCGCGGCCCTCAGCTGCCCGGCCGAGCTCCCGGACGAAGCCATCACCCGGGTCCGCGAGCTGGCCGCCGTCGCGTTCGACGCCGTCGGAGCCGAGGGCCTGAGCCGGGTCGATTTCTTCTACACCCCTGAGGGTGAGCTGATCATCAACGAGATCAACACCATGCCAGGGTTCACGCCGAAAAGCATGTACCCGCAGATGTGGAAGGCCTCCGGCCTGGGCTACGCGGAGCTGATCGATGAACTGATCCACCTGGCGCTGCACCGCAAGACCGGCCTGCGGTAGGGCCCTACTGGCTTGGCGGCAGGTTCTGCAGATCCGCCTGGCCCACGCAGTTCCGCGCCGCCGGTACCTTCGCGGCGGCGGTGGCGAGGTCTGCGAGCACGGTGGCGGAACTGATCTTGTCCGGGTCCATCAGGATCTCAGTGGCGGGCTCGCGCCCGTACGTGGTCAGTGTCCACACCGGGTCGCCTTCCTTGATGACCCAGTCAACGCCATTCACGCTGACGCAGCTGTCGGTCGTCGGCCCCGGAACATTGACCCCGCAGCGCAGAATGACCAGGGACGGGTCGCCCCAGGCCGCGGTTCCCTGGCTGTTGGTCTTGCGCAGTTTGGCCTCGCCGATCGCATCCGGCAGCGCCACCATCATGGGGGCACAGGCGGCGTTCGCCGCGTCCTTGGCGGCCGTGACGTCGACCACCGGAGAGCAGGCACTCAGCACGAGGCCTGCGGCCGCCGCCGTGGCCAGCAGGCGGAACGGACGTGCGGAGGTTGGGAAACGGAAGCGCAGCATGGTTTAAGCCTAGCCCTGTGCGGGACGACCCCTGGACGGCGCGGCCCGCGATGCACGACATCGGCCGTTCTCACACCGCCGCGGTAGCGTAGGGCTGTGCCCGAACGCCTGAATGAACCGCCCCGGAACGCGTCCCTGCAGCCCAAAGCGCCGCTGACCGTGGCGGAGCTCTCCGAATCCCAGCTCCTGGAACGCATCTTCCCGCGCCTGCATTACGGCCAGGAACACAACCCGTCCCTGATCCTGGGCCCGGGAGATGACGCCGCCATCGTGGCAGCCCCGGACGGCCGGGCAGTCCTCAGCATCGACACCCAGGTGGCCGACCAGGACTTCCGGCTCGAATGGAACAACGGCTACCGGACCACCGGCTATGACGTCGGCTGGAAGGCCGCCGCGCAAAACCTCAGCGACATCAACGCCATGGGCGCCCGCGCCACGTCCCTGGTCGTGAGCCTCACCATGCCCCCGGACACCCGGGTCGCCTGGGTCGAGGACTTCGCGGACGGACTCAGTGCCGGCATCAGGGAACTGGGCGCCCCGGACTGCGCCGTGGCCGGCGGCGACCTCGGCCGGGGCCGCGAACTGGCTGTCAGTGTGGCGATTCTCGGTACCCTCGACGGCGGCCCGCCCGTGCTGCGCTCCGGCGCCCGCGCGGGGGACATCCTGGCGCTGGCCGGCACCGTGGGGCGTGCCGCGGCGGGTCTGGCGCTGCTGGAATCGGCAAACCCGGTCGAGGTCCTGACCAAGGACCAGCGTGCCCTGATGGACATCCAGTGCCGGCCCCTGCCGCCGCTCGCGGGAGGACCGCTGGCCCGGGATTCCGGCGCCACGGCCATGATGGACATTTCCGACGGGCTGGTCCGCGACGGCAACCGGATGGCAGCCGCCAGCGGTGCCGTCCTGAACCTGGACGCGTCGGTCCTGGAGCAGCTGGCGGTTCCGCTCCTGCCCGCCGCCGGACTGCTCGGTACGGATCCCATGGCCTGGATCCTGGGCGGCGGGGAGGACCACGGACTGCTGGCCACATTCCCCCCGGGTCGTCAGCTGCCTCACGGTTTCACTGCGATAGGCTCGGTAGAAGCCCCCGCACCAACGGACAGCGCGGGCGTCAAGATAGCGGGCAGGCCCGCTGACACTGTGGGATGGGATCACTTTGCAGACTAAAATTGCCGCCAACGCGCAAGCGATGAAGCGGTGGTTGGGCAAGGCAGAAACAGCGCTTGGAAACCACAGCGACCGCCTGAACGCCATCAACATTTTCCCCGTCGCCGACGGCGACACCGGCACCAACCTCTACCTCACGGCGCGCGCCGCCGCCCAGGCGCTCCACAGCCTGGACACCGCCGCGATACCGCAGATCGGCGGTGATCCGTCCGTTCATGCCTTCGGGCCGCCGGATCCGGCCCTGAACGACGTCGGCGCCGTCCTCGCCCGGGCCGGCCTGGCCGCGATGGAAAAAGCCCGCGGCAACTCCGGCACGCTCTTCGCCGTTTTCCTGTGCGCCGCCGCGGAACCCCTCGCCGGCCACTCCCGGCTCAGCGCCCCGCTGCTGGCCGCCGCGCTGAACCGGGCCCAGATCAGGGCCTGGTCCGCGCTGAGCGACCCGGTTCCCGGCACCATGCTCTCCGTGATGGAAGCCGCAGCCCGGGCCGCGGCCGCCGTGGACTCCGCGCACGACGGCGACGACAGCAACCACACCCTTGGCCTGGCCCTGGACGCCGCCGTGGACGCCGCCGTCGCGGCCGTGGTGCGCACAGAGGACCAGCTCGAGGCCCTGCATAACGCCCATGTGGTGGATGCCGGCGGCGTCGGGATGCTGCTGATCCTCGACTGCCTCCGCTCCGCCGTCCTCGGCGAGGAACTCCAGGACCGGTTGCTGGACGGGCTGCACGGCTACGACGTCCAGGACCCGCATATCCACGCCGGCATGCCGCGGGACGAGGGCGTTGAAGTCATGTGCACCATCACCCTGTCGCCGCTCGACGCCGCCATGATGCGCCAGCGGCTCGACGAAATGGGCGAATCTGTCATCATGAGCCAGGTCGGCGGGGCGGCCGACGCCTCCGGTGCCTACCGCTGGCGCGTCCACGTCCACGTCCCGCACGCCGGGCCCGCCGTGGCCCTGATCCGTTCGGTCGGCGAACCCTCGGACATCAGCGTCAGCGAGCTGGCCGTGCCCGACGCCGAACCCCGCCGCGACAGTGACCGTGAACCCGCAGGACAGGTCCCCGACGGAAATGAACGCTGACCTGGCCAACGCCGGACTGGCCAACGCCGAACTGGGTCTGGGCCTGGAACGCCGGATCGGGAAGCGTTCCGCGGCGCCCATTGAAAAGCACCTCGGCATCACCACAGTCGGCGGCCTGCTGAACTACTTCCCCCGCCGCTACCTGGACCGCGGCGAACTCACCCCCATCAGCGAGGTTCCGCTCGATGAGGAAGTCACCCTGATCGCCCGGGTGGTGTCCAGCAGCACCCGGTCCATGCGCGCCCGCCGCGGCGTACTGACCGACGTCGTCATTACGGACGACGCCGGGTCCCTGGGCACCGGGATGGGCGGCGGGACCCTGAAGGTGAGCTTCTTCAACGGTTTCCGGGCCAAGGCCGAGCTGCAGCCGGGCCGCCGCGCCCTGTTCTCCGGAAAGATCACCCGCTACGGCGGCGCCTTGGGGCTGACCAACCCCGACTTCCTGCTGCTGGACGAGGACCCGGACACCGCGAAGGATCCGGAGACGCTCGCCGCCATGCCCATCCCGGTGTACCCGGCGACCGCCAAACTGACCAGCTGGTCCATCCATAGGGTCATCGTCACGCTGCTGGACACCGCGGACCTGGACTCCCTGGCCGACCCGTTGCCGGCGGAGATCACCGCACGGGAGAAGTTCCTGGCCGTCGCGGATGCCTACCGGCTCATCCACACCCCGCAGACCCCCGTCGACTGGCAGCGCGCCCGGGACCGCTTCCGCTACCAGGAAGCCCTGGTGCTCCAGTCCGCCCTCGCCCGGCGCCGCGCCCAGCTCGCCGCCGAGGAGGCCACCGCCCGCCGGCCCGCCGCGGAGGCTCTGCTGACCGCCTTCGACCGGCAGCTGCCGTTTACCCTGACCGCCGGCCAGACCGCCGTGGGCAAGACCCTGGCCGCGGAACTCGCCCAGGACTCGCCCATGCACCGGCTGCTCCAGGGCGAGGTCGGCTCCGGCAAAACCATCGTGGCCCTGCGCGCCATGCTGCAGGTGGTGGACGCGGGGGGACAGGCCGCCCTGCTCGCCCCCACCGAGGTCCTCGCCGCGCAGCACTTCGAGTCGATCCGCCGCACCCTCGGCCCGCTGTCCCGCGACGGAATGCTCGGCGGGCTCGGCCCCGACGCGGTCCAGGTCACGCTGCTCACCGGCTCCATGCCCACCGCGGCCCGGAAACAGGCCATGCTGGATGCCGCCTCCGGAACCGCCGGGATCGTCATCGGCACGCACGCCCTGCTCAGCGACAACGTCTCCTTCTACGACCTGGGCCTGATCGTGGTCGACGAGCAGCACCGCTTCGGCGTCGAACAGCGCGATGTGCTCCGGTCCAAGGCCAGCAAACCTCCGCACCTGCTGGTCATGACCGCCACCCCTATCCCCAGAACCGTGGCCATGACCGTGTTCGGCGACCTCGAAACGTCCGTCCTCGACGAACTTCCGGCCGGCCGCGCGCCCATCACCACCCATGTCGTCGGGCTCGCGGAACACCCGGCGTGGGCCACTCGCATCTGGAGCCGGGCCCGGGAAGAGATCGACGCCGGCCACCAGGTGTACATCGTCTGCCCCAAGATCGGCTCGGACGACGACGGCGACTTCAGCCCCGGCGAGGCCGAACCGTCCGCCGCGGACCTCGAGGGTGGGAACGGGGCGCGCGAGCTGGCCTCCGTGACCGGCGTCGTCGAACTCCTGCGGGACGAGCCCGCCCTGGCCGGTGTGCCGTTGGCGCCGCTGCACGGGCGGCAGGACCCGGTGCTGAAATCCGACACCATGGCCTCCTTCACCGCCAACGAGACCAAGCTCCTGGTCTCCACCACCGTGATCGAAGTCGGCGTGGACGTCCACAACGCCACCCTGATGGTCATCCTGGACGCGGACCGCTTCGGCATCTCCCAGCTCCACCAGCTCCGCGGCCGGGTGGGCCGCGGCGGGCTGCCGGGCACCTGCCTGCTCGTCACCACCCTGGAACCCGGCCACCCGAGCCGCCGCCGGCTCGACGCCGTCGCGGCCACCACCGACGGCTTCGCACTCTCCCGGGAGGACCTCAAACTGCGCCGTGAGGGCGACATCCTGGGCGCCTCCCAGTCCGGCGGCCGGTCCACGCTGAAGCTGTTGCGGGTCCTTGAACACGAGGACGTGATCGCCCGGGCCCGGCAGGACGCGCAGGCGATCGTCGGCGGCGACCCGTCACTGGGCGCCCACCCCGTCCTCGCCGCGGCGATCGACGAATACCTCAATCCGGAAAAGGAGGCGTTCCTTGAACGCGGCTAACACCATCCATACATCCAGGGCGGCACGGCCGTGAGCCGCATCATCGCCGGGGCCGCGGGCGGAACCACGCTGGTCAGCGTCCCGGGATCCCTCACCCGGCCCACCACGGACCGGGTCAAGGAAGCGCTCTTCTCCCGGCTGGACGCCTTCGAGGTGATCGCGGACGCCCGGGTGCTGGACCTCTACGCGGGCTCCGGTTCCCTCGGCGTGGAAAGCGCCAGCCGGGGTGCGCGCAGCGTGGACCTGGTGGAATTCGACGGCAAGGCCAGCGAGGTCTGCCAGCGCAACGCGGACCTCGTCAACACAGTGGCGGGGCGCAAGGTCGTCACTGTGCACCGCTCCAAGGTCGACTCGTTCCTGGACCGGACCCAGGGGGCCGTCCGCTGGGACCTCGCCTTTCTGGATCCGCCCTACCCCCTCGACGAACCGGCACTGGCCGGGGTGCTGGCCAAGCTGCTCCCGCACCTGGCCGAGGGCGCCGTCGTTGTGGTGGAGCGCTCATCCCGGACTCCCGAGCCGTCCTGGCCGGACGGGATGGAGCGGTTCGCGGAACGCAAGTACGGGGAGACGAAGCTCTGGTTCGCCGAACCCGGCGCGGAAGAGGGCCCGGATGCCGGGACGGATCCGGGCGCTGGCCCGGACGGTCCCCAGACCCGTCCGGTCACCTCCGGCCCGTGATCGATGCCGTACTGGGAGACCCGGCCGCGGCGGGATTGCCTCTCACCCTGATGGCCACCGCCAGGCAGCGAAAGGCCACGAGTATGCCGATGAACCAGGCCATGAGTCAGTCCTTCCGGCCCAGCTCCAAGAGATCAATGTCGACGTTGCCGGTCCCAGGCTTCGGGGAGCCGCGGCGCTTGCGGAGCTGGGTGGCCCGGTACTCATCCCGGGCGAGGATATACGCATAGGGGGTGAAGAATCCCGAGAAGCCAATGACCCACAGTGCGCCCCATTCAGGCCCTTCTCCCTCCCACAAGGGGAGCTGGAACAGCCAGCAGCCCCCAATGAACATGATTCCTGAGAAGACCATGAGGATCCCCATACCCCACCAGGTGCTGACCTGGGCCTGGCCACGGCCGGGGCTGAACCCGATCTCATCACCTGAATAGCTGTGCAGCTCGCCAGTGCTGGTCTTGCGGAGAACACGCTTCTCACCGGCGGCGACGGCGCTCTTGTGTTCGGCGTACACGGCATCGTTGCGCCGCTCACGCTCTCGGTCGTAGACCATGGCAGGTCCTTTCTGGCGTATCTGGAGGTGTTCCGGCATTGTCATTGGTGCGATGCCTTTGGCCTTCATGGGGTCGCTCTGCGCCAGTTGGGGCAGCCGTGGGAGCTCAGCCCGCCTGGTCCGAAAGTTCGTCGAGGCCGACGCCGGTGAGCACCTTCGCGGGGTGTGGCCCGCGGGCGGTCAGGGCCGCTGTCCATACCTCCGGCCAGGGCCCCTGCGTCCCGGTCAGGATGATGTTGCCCGGGTAGCGGCCGCTGAACATGCCGGTCTCGGCAAAGGCGGAGACGTCCGCCATCGCCCGGCGCAGCGCAGCCACCTGGCTGCGGACCAGCGTGAGCCCGGGTTCGTCGCCCACGTTGACGATCAGCACCCCGCGGGCACTGAGCTTTGCTGCGGCTTCGAGGTAGAACTCGGTGCGGGCGATGTGCTCCGGCGCCTCCGGCCCGGAAAAGATGTCCAGAATCACGACGTCGAAGCGCAGGTCCGGGGGCAGCTCGGCCAGGGCGTCCCTGGCGTCGCCGATCAGGGTGTGCAGCTCCGTGCCCTCCGGCAGGGGGAGCTGCTGCAGCACAAAGTCCAGCAGTTCCCGTTCCAGCTCAACCGCGTACTGCACCGAGCCCGGGCGGGTGGCCTGGATGTAGCGGGCCAGGGTCAGCGCCCCGGCGCCGAGGTGGAGGGCAGTGATGGGTTCGCCCCAGGGTGCCGCGAGATCCACGACGTGACCGATCCTGCGCAGGTACTCATAGAAGATGTCCGAGGGCTCCGCCAGGTTGACGTGCGACTGTTCCGCCCCGCCGATGCTGAGTACAAAGCCGCCCTCGGTGAAGGCATCGGGTTCGATCAGGGCGTGTTGGCCGGTGGTGCGCAGGAAGCGCGCGGCGGCGGGTGTGTCCGCCATCAGAGCCTGTCGCGCAGCGTTGCGAGCCGTTCGGCGGCTTCCTGCAGCACATCGATCCGTTTGCAGAACGCGAAGCGCAGCAGGCTCCTGGTGCGTTCGGCGCCTTCCGGGTGGCAGAACACCGGCACCGGAATCGCCGCGACGCCCACCAGGGCAGGCAGCCTGCGGGCCAGGTCGACGGCGTCGGAGATACCCAGCGGCGCGACGTCCACGTTGACGAAGTACGTGCCCTGCGGCGTGAAGACGTCCAGGCCCGCGGCCCGCAGTCCCTCGCTGAGGATGTCGCGTTTGAGCCGGAGGGTATCGGCGATGCCGGCATAAAACTCATCCGGCAGGCCCAGCCCGGCCGCGATGGCGCTCTGGAACGGGGTGCCGGAGCTGTAGCTCAGGAACTGTTTGACCGTGCGGGCCGCGGAGACCAGATGATCCGGCCCGCTGAGCCAGCCGATCTTCCAGCCGGTAAAGGAGAAGGTCTTCCCCGCCGAGGAAATGGTCAGGGTGCGGTCAGCGGCGCCCGGCAGGGTGGCCACCGGGATGTGCCGGGCACCGAAGGTGAGGTGTTCGTAGACCTCGTCGGTGATGATGATGGCGTCGTGCCGGATGGCCAGCTGGACGACGCGTTCCAGCACCTCGCGCGGGAACACCGCGCCGGTGGGGTTGTGCGGGTTGTTGACCAGCACCACCCTGGTGCGGCTGCTGAACGCCGCTTCAAGGGCATCCAGGTCCGGCATAAAGTCAGGGGCCAGCAGCGGGGCGGTGACGTGGCGGGCGCCGGAGAGACCGATGATGGCGCCGTAGGAGTCGTAGAACGGCTCAAAGGTGAGGACCTCGTCCCCGGGCCCGACAAGCGCGAGCAGCGAGGCGGCGATGGCCTCGGTGGCGCCGGTGGTGACGATGATCTCCGTCTGCGGGTCCGGTGCCAGGCCGTAGAAGCGCTCCTGGTGGAGGGATATCGCCTCGCGCAGCTCAAGAATGCCCTTGCCGGGTGCGTACTGGTTGGCGCCGGCGGCGATGGCCGCCTGCGCGGCGGCCTTGATCTCCACGGGGCCGTCCTCGTCCGGGAAGCCCTGTCCAAGGTTGATGGCGCCGGTCTGCAGTGCGAGGGTGGTCATTTCCTCGAAGATGGTGACGCCGAGCGTGCCGTCCGGGGAGAGCAGGTTGGCGCCGGTCGCGGTCCGCTGCCACGGGGACTGCCCCGGGATGCTCATCGGGTGTCCGCCTTCTCACCGCGCCCGGTGAACTTGTCCATGGTGGAGTAGATCCCGAAGACCTTCCCGCCCACGAAGTCCCAGGCCCGCACCGGCAGGAGGCCGCGCAGCACCTTCCCGAGCTGCGCGGTAGCCGGGGCGATCAGCTGGGGCCGTCCGGCGGTGGTGGCCCGCCAGGCCCGGTCCACGGCGTCCTCCGGCGTCATCAGCGGCGTCATCAGCGGGCCGCGGGCGCCGTCGAACATTCCGGTGGAGATGTAGCTGGGGCAGAACGTCGTCACGGTGAGGTGGTTGTAGCCCTGCTGTTCGAGTTCGAGCCGCAGCGAGTCGCTCCAGCCGATCACGGCCCATTTGGACGCCGCATAGACGCTCATCCGGGGGTTGGACACGGTGCCCGCGGCGGAGGCGATGTTGAGGATCCGGCGCGGCCGGCCGGCGTCGTCCATCATGCCCGGCAGGAACGCGTGGGTGACGTACATGGGCGCCAGCGCGTTGATGTCCATGGTCAGGGCGATGTCCTGCTCCGGGCGGTGCTCCCAGAAAAGCGCGCCGCGGACAATGCCGGCGTTGTTGATCAGCAGCGTCAGCGGCCCCTCCTGGCGGCACGCCTGCGCGGCGTCGGCAATGGCAGTGCGGTCCGCGAGGTCCACCTGGCGGACCACCGCGCGCGCCCCGAGGGCGGTGACTTCGGCGGCGGTTTTCGCCAGGCCGCCGGCGTCGACGTCCCAGAGAATCACGACGCCGGCGCCCTCGCGGGCCGCCCGCAGGGCGTAAAGGCGGCCCATTCCCATGGCGGCTCCCGTTACGAGAACCACGCCTCCGGACACGGTGAAAGGAATGCTCGATGCTGACATGCAGCCATGCTATCCCGGCCCGCGCCGGCAATACGGTAGGTTCGGTGCATGAGACGCGCCGTATGCCCTGGCTCCTTTGACCCCATCCACAACGGCCACCTGGAAGTCATTGCCAGGGCCGCAGGCCTCTTTGACGAGGTCATAGTGGGAGTTTCCACGAACTACGCCAAGAAATACCGCTTTCCGCTGGAGGAGCGTATCGACATGGCCCGGGAAACCCTGGCCTCCCTGCGCGGCATCGTGGTGGAGCCGGTAGGGGAGGGGCTCCTCGCCGAGTACTGCCGGCAGCGGGGCGTGTCCGCCATTGTCAAGGGGCTCCGTTCCTCCTCCGACTTTGACTACGAACTGCCGATGGCGATGATGAACCGCCAGCTCACCGGCGTCGAGACGGTCTTCCTGCCCGCCGAGAGCCACTATCTCCACTTGTCCTCCACCCTGATCAAGGAAGTGTTCACGCTCGGCGGCAATGTAGACGATTTTGTGCCCCGCTCGGTGCTCAAACGGCTGAACTCGGGCGAGCCGGTCCGGGACCAGCCGCGCAGAGGGTAAGCTTGATCGGTACTCGGCGGCCTGCTGCCGGTTGCGCGGCCCGAATCGAACGCGGCCTGCGGTGTGAACCGCAGGCGTGCACCCGGTTTGAGTCCGTCCGTAAGTTCAGGCTAAGATAGTATGTCGGTCATATGTTCAACAGGAGTTCTCATTAAACGAGATGCTAGTTCGCCCTTGGTGTTTGACGTCAAGGACCTCGGACGCAGTCCGGGAAGCATGCGGACGCTGACGGAACATGTACCCGCACCGGGTGATCTCGGTGTGGCACTCATTGGCGTGCAGGAAGGCTCGGATGTCGAGTTGGATCTGCGGCTGGAGGCCGTACACGAAGGAATTTTGGTATCAGGAACCGCGCACGTCGAAGTTACTGGCGAGTGCGGCCGATGCCTGGATCCCCTTGCGTATGACCTCGAGGTCGATGTGCAGGAACTTTTCTTCTACGAGGACGCTGAGTTCTCCGATGAAGAAGACGAAGAAGAGCAACGTCGAATCGAGCACGATCTGATCGATCTTGAGCCGGTGTTGCGGGACGCAGTTGTAACCATGCTGCCGTTCCAGCCGGTGTGCCGGGAAGACTGCCAGGGCCTTTGCTCCGAATGTGGAGTGCGCCTGGAAGACGAGCCGGGGCATCACCACGAGGTGGTAGATCCTCGCTGGGCTGCCCTAGCTGACTTGGCTAAGCCTGACCGGCAAAACTGATTTGTAAGTGTTGGACTAGAGAGAAATGAGTTAGCCGTGGCTGTCCCGAAGCGGAAAATGTCTCGCTCGAATACCCGCGCCCGCCGCTCCCAGTGGAAGGCAACCGCCCCCCACCTGGTGAAGACTGTCGAGAACGGCCAGGTTACGTACAGCCTGCCGCACCAGGCAAAGGTCGTTACCGACTCGGCTGGCACCGCGCTGTTCCTTGAATACAAGGGCCGCAAGGTCGCAGACGTCTAATCCGCCAACTGGCTGACTAAGATGTCTTCAACTGAAGAGCTTCTGAAGCGTCTCGGTGTCACTATTGACGCCGGGACGCTTCGTCTTGCGCTCACACACCGTTCCTACGCCTACGAAAACGGCGGCATCCCCACCAACGAACGGCTCGAGTTCCTGGGTGACTCCATTCTGGGGTTCTCGGTCACCGACGCGTTGTACCGTGACAACCCGACCCTGCCCGAAGGGGACCTGGCCAAGCGCCGTTCCGCCGTCGTGAGCACCCGGGCCCTCGCGGGCCTCGGCCGCAGCATCGGTCTTGGTGAATACATTTACCTCGGGCAGGGCGAAAAGCTCACCGAGGGCAAAAACAAGGCGTCCATCCTTGCGGACACCATGGAGGCGCTCATTGGCGCCACCTATGTCTCCAATGACATCGAGACCGCGCGCCAGCTGGTCATGCGCCTGGTGGGGCCACTGCTGGCGGACGCTGCCGCGCTTGGCGCCGGCACCGACTGGAAGACTTCCATCCAGGAGCTGGCGGCCAGCCGGCAGCTCGGGACGATCAACTACGCTGTGGAGGGCTCCGGACCGGACCACGCCCGGTCGTTTGAGGCCATTCTGCGGATCGGCGGCAACGACTACGGCACCGGCTCGGGCAACTCCAAAAAGGAAGCCGAGCAGGAAGCCGCCGCGGACGCCTGGCGCAGGCTGTCGGCGCCGTCGGCTGCCACAACGGACACCAAGGGGCCAGCACCAGCCGCTGGGCCCGAAGCGCAGCAGCTGCAGACCCAGACCGGCGCCTAGGCACGGACCGTGCCTGAACTGCCCGAGGTCGAAGTTGTCCGCCGCGGCCTGGTGAGATGGGCGCTGGGCCGGACCATCACCGCTGCCCAGGTGCTGGATCCGCGCTCCGTCCGCCGGCACAAGCTCGGCCCGGAGGACTTCGCCGGCAACCTGGAGGGCGCCCGTATCCTGGACGTGGTCCGGCGGGGCAAGTTCCTCTGGCTGCCGCTGGCCGGCACCCCCGCCGGCGGTCCCGGCGCCGGCCCGGCCGGCGCCTCCACCCCCACGGTGGCCCTGATGGCGCACCTTGGCATGTCCGGCCAGCTCCTGATGCAGGACGCCCCGGTGGCGGACGAGAAGCACCTGAAAGTGCGGCTGCACCTCAGCCCCGCCGACGGCATGCCGGAACAGCTGCGGTTCGTGGACCAGCGGATCTTTGGCGGGCTCTTCCTCACCTCCCTGATTCCCACGGCCGACGGCGCTCCCGGCGGACTCGCCGAAACGCCGCTGCCGCTGATCGCCGAGGAAGCCGCCCACATTGCGCGCGACCCGCTGGACCCGTATTTCTCCTTCGACGGGTTTTACCGCCGGCTGCGGACCCGCAAGACAGGCCTCAAACGCGCGCTGCTGGATCAGGGGCTCGTCTCGGGAATCGGCAACATCTACGCCGACGAGGCACTCTGGAAGGCCCGGCTGCACTTCGCCCGCCCGACGGACACGCTCCGGCGGGCGGAGGCCGGGCGTGTCCTCGACGCCGCGCGCGAGGTCATGACCGACGCCCTGGCGGCCGGCGGCACCAGCTTCGACTCCCTCTACGTCAACGTCAACGGGGCCTCCGGGTACTTCGACCGCTCGCTCAACGCCTACGGCCGCGAGGGCAAGGAGTGCACACGCTGCGCCGCCGCCGGCCTGGCCAGTGTGATGCGGCGGGACCGGTTCATGAACCGCTCCTCCTACACCTGCCCCGTCTGCCAGCCGAGGCCGCGCAACGGCCGCTGGTAGGAACCGTAGTGCCCGGACAGCCTCGCCAGGCCCTCGTCAAGTGACACGGCGGGGGTCCAGTTGAGGAGTTCGCGGGTCTCGCGCTGGTCGAACCAGTGGGCGGTGGAGAGCTGCTCAGCGAGGAATCCGGTCATCGGCGGTTCCCCGGCCCGGCCGGCCCGAATCCAGGCCTTCTCCACCACCGATCCTGCCGCCCGCGCGAGCCAGCCCGGGACCGTCCACGACGGCGCAGGGATGCCGGCGGCGGCGCAGATGCCCGCCAGCAGTTCGCCGACCGGGCGGGGTTCGCCGTTGCTGACGACGAGCGCCCGGCCGTGGATGTGCTCCATGCGGTGCAGCCCGGCGACGATTGCCGAGGCGGCGTTGTCCACGTAGGTAGTGTCGATCAGGGCCGCCCCGGCGTCCAGCAGCGGCAGGCGGCCGCGGCCGGCCCGCTCCAGCACCCGTTCCACCAGCTGCGTGTCGCCGGGGCCCCAGACGATGTGCGGGCGCACCGCCGCGACGCGGAGTTCGGGCGAGTCAGCGGCCAAAGCCAGTACTTCGGCCTCGGCCTTGGTGCGGGAGTAGTCGCCGTGCGCGCGGGCCGGGTCCGCCGGCTCGGCACCCAGACCGGCGATGGCAGCCCCGGAGTTGGCCACCGACGGGGACGAGACGAACACCAGGTCCCGCACGCCGGCCGCGCGGGCCGCACGGAGCAGGCGGCGCGTGCCCTCGACGTTCACCTTGTTGAAATCCGCGGTGCGGCCGGTGAAGGAGACCTTCGCGGCCAGGTGGATGACGCCCTCGGCGCCGGCGACGGCGCGGCGGACGGCGTTCCCGTCCGTGACGGACCCGGCGAGGTCCGCTGCGCCGTCGACGCCCGCGGGACGGCGCTGGAACGTGGTGACGGTGTGGCCCTGGCGCACCAGCAGCCGTGCCACGTCCCGTCCGAGCAGGCCGCTGGCGCCGGTGACAAGGACCCTCATGGCGTGCCCGGACGGCCGCCGGCCAGCACCGCCGAGGCCCACCGGGCCAGGCGGGTCCTGTCGATCTTGGCGTTGTGGCGGATATCGGTCGGCTGGGCGGGGACAACGAGCACCGCGGAGACGCTGACGCCTGCCTGGCGGGCCGCCTGGCGGACGCGCCCGGCGAGCTGCGGCGCGGCAGGGCCGGCGCGGCGGGCGGGCGGCACGGTCTCGACGACGGCGACGACGGCCTGCGTCCCGGACGGGCCGACCCCGACGATGGCGGCCAGCCCGACGTCGTCCAGCCGTTCGATGGCCTGCTCGGCGCCCACGGGCGTGACCACGGTACCCGGTGCCGTGACGACGTGCGCGAGGCGTCCTTCCACCCAGAGCCGGCCGGCGGCGTCGAAGTGCCCGACGTCGCCGGTGCGGTGCCATCCGGCCGTGCGGGCGCTCTCACGCTGGGTCAGCCAGAGCCTGTCGTAGGCTTCCTTCACGTGCGGGGCGCTGACGAGGATCTCGCCGGTCACTCCGGCCACCGTGACTGCATCCGTGACCGAGCCGGTCCCGGGTGCGGTGCCGTCCGCGGCGAGCGGGACGACGGCCACACGGGCGCCGTGCACCGGCCGGCCCACGCACACGCCGTTGCCGGCCCCGGTCACGGTTCCGGCGGCGGCGTCGGCCTCCGCTTCGCGGATCTGTTCGAGGCTGACGTCGGTGGCGGGCAGCGCCTCGGTCATCCCGTAGGGGGTGTGCAGCGAAGCCCGGGGCAGCAGCCGCTGGACCTCCGCGAGCAATGGTTCGGGGACGGGCGCGCCGGCGGAGAGCAGCAGCTCCACGCGCCCCAGGGCCTCGTGTCCGGCCCGGCCCAGGCCGCCCCGGGTGGCCAGGACGTTGCGCAGCGCCGCGGGCGAGGCGAAGACCACGCTGGCATCGATGGCCGCGGCAGCGTCCGCCAGTGCGCGGGCCGTCAGGGTGCCCGGCGCGGTTACGTCCATGGCGGGTGTCACCGAGACGGCCCCCAGTGCCGGTCCCAGCAGGGCGAAAGGCGCGAAGCCCGCCACCAGGCGTGCACCAGGGCGGATCCCCAGCGTCGCGGCCACGGTGTCCCGCATCGCCGCCAGCCGCCGGTGGGTGTAGAGCACGCCCTTGGCGGGGCCGGTGGATCCGGAGGTGAAGAGCACAGCGGCGGGCGCGTCGGGGTCCGGCGCCTGCAGTCGCGGCGCCGTCCCGGCGAGGAGTTCTCCCCGGCGGGCGAGCGCGGTGAGGGAGGTCTCCACGGCGAGAAGCCGGCGACGGGCGGCCGGCAGGTCACGGACACTGATGCGCCGTCCCGGCCAGCCGAGCACAGCTGCGGCGGCGAGGGCCTTGTCGATGCCGATGAGGAAATCCGGGGTGGCGCCCTTGACGGCGCGGCTGAGCCCCCGGGTGCCCAGGCCGGCATCGGCCACGACCACCACCGCGCCGAGCCGGAGGCAGGCGTAGAGGACCACGGTCAGGTCCACGCCCGGCGGAACCATCAGGCTCACCCGGCTGCGGGGCCCAACCCCGGCTTCCTGCAGGCCCGCGGCGAGGGCGGCGATACGCTGTTCCAGCTCCCGCCAGCTGAGCGAGCGGGCAACGCTGCCGTCCGCGGCCATTTCCGCGACGGCGGTGTCCCCGCCCGCGGATCCTTCCGCCGCCCTGGTGAGCGGCGCCCACAGCGGCGGAGGCCCGGTGCCGGGTTCCGCGGGCCCGGCCGCGTCCTGCAGCGTCGGGCCCTCGCCCAGGGCGTCCGCCCGCTGGCGGCCGGCACGGCTGTCCCCGTCGCGGCCGGCCAGCCACGCGAAGAGGGGGGTGGCGACGTCACGGTCTTCCGCGACCAGGTGGCCGGCCCCCTCGAAGCGGTGCACGTCCGCGTCCGGCAGCCGGCTGATGAGGTCCTTCAGATACCGGTCGGAGAAGATCGGGTCCCGCGGTCCCCAGAGCATCAGGGCCGGAACCCTCAGCGAGCGCAGCCCTTCGGCGACGCGGCCAAGCGCCGGGAAGCTGGGATGGGACGCGTCGGCGGGGATGTCCGCGACAAAGTTTCCCACGCCGGCGCGGCGGCCGGCACCGCGGTAGGGGGACATAAAGGCCCGGCGGACCTCCGGGGCGAGCGGCGGGTGGGCCAGGGAATGCGTCACCCGCAGGAAGGCGTCCGACGTCGTCGTTCCCCAGCGGTGCACGGCAGGGTGCAGGGCAAGCCGCAGCGCCGGCGGGATGCGGGATCCCGGGGGCTGGTGGACAGCGGTGTTGGTCAGCACCACCCCGGCGAGCTGCTGGGGATGCGCCAAGGCCCAGCCGAGGCTGATCACACCGCCCCAGTCGTGGCCGACTGTGACGACCGGGCCGGCCAGCCCGAGCGCGGCGGTGAGGTCACCCAGGTCGTTGATCCGGTCCGCCAGGCGCCGGAACGTGCCGGTCCGCTCGGAGAAGCCCATATCCAGCTGGTCCACCGCCACCACGCGCCAGGGACGGGCGGGGTCGGATCCGGCGGCCAGCAGCGTCCGCCACAAATAGGACCAGGTCGGGTTGCCGTGCACGCACAGCAGGGTCCCGGCAGGAGTCAGGCCCAGGCGGGAGAGCTGGGCGCCGTTGTCGAGCAGGTGCCAGCGGCGCACGGTTCCGGGCCCGTCCGCGGCGGAGGTGGACGCCACCTCGATTTCGCGCGGCCATTCGGGGTCGACGCCGGGCCAGTCGGCGGCTACCAAACGATTTCCACCATGGCGGTGTTGAGGCCTGAGCCGACGCCCATGCACAGCACGCGGTCCCCGGCTCCGAGGCTCTGCGCTTCCGCTGCGAGGGTCATGGGGAGCGAGGCCGGGCCCACATTTCCCCAGTGCGGGAACGTGATCGGCACCTTGTCCGGGTCCAGGTCAATGGCGTCGATGATGGCCTGGGTATAGGCATTGCTTACCTGGTGCGTGACATAGCGGTCCATCGAGGCCCAGTTCCACTCCGGCTGGGCCTCGTGCCAGGCATCGACCACGAGCTGCAGGCCGCCGTCAAGCAGGGCTTTGGTGTCTGTGGCCATGCCGTCGATGCCGCCCACACACAGTTCATGGTGCTCGGTGCCGGCGCGCATCACGCCGCCGAGGATCCGGTGCCCTCCCGGGTGCTGGTCCGCCGGGCCCAGGACGGCAGCAGCGGCTCCGGAGCCGAGGGTGAGTGTGGCGAACTCGCGGTTGAAGTCCTCGCGGGTCGTCTCGGGCCGCTGCAGCCGGGCCAGGGTGGCCTCCTGCGTTGCCTGGGCATCCTCGCCGTTGACGATCACTGCGTACTTGATCTGGCCCGAGTCGATCATGTTGGCCGCCAGGGTCATGCCGTTGACGAACCCGAGGCAGGCGTTGGCCAGGTCGAAGTTCATGGCCGACGACGGCAGGCCCAGTCCGTGGTGGATCTTCACCGCGACCGACGGTTCGAGGTTGCGCCGCGTCACGGAGGTGTTGATCAGCAGGCCGACCTCGGACGCTTCGATGCCGGACTCGGCGAGGGCCTTGGCGCCCGCCTCGATGGCGGCGTCGTCGAACGATGTCCCGGGGGCCCACCAGCGCCGGTGGGTGACGCCGGCGACCCGTTCGAGCAGCTTGGGGGGGACCTTCAGCCGCCGCAGGGTCACAGCCAGCCTGCGGTCGAAATCCGTGGAACTGATGATCCTCGGAGCTTCGACGCTGCTCACCGAAAGCAACGCGGTGTTCCGGTGCCGGAATGTTGCATTCCCTATCACATCAAGCCTCTGTTCGTGTCTGTCCTGCGCTTCGCGGTTGGCCGCACCAACAAGCACAGGCCCAAGAGCTTAACTATGCCCGGTGCCGATCCATTCCTGCATATGCACATTGGTGCAACTGCACCGACTCTGCCGGGGTTCTGCGCGGAAACGTCCCTGCCCCGCAGTAGATTGTAGGTATCCGCGGCTGTCCCCACCATCCGCGTCCGCCGAGCAGGAGATCCGAAACACCTTGCACCTCAAGAGCCTGACCGTCCGGGGATTTAAGTCCTTTGCCTCGGCGACGACTTTCGAATTCGAACCGGGCGTCACCGCCGTCGTCGGACCCAACGGCTCGGGCAAGTCCAATGTGGTGGACGCTCTGGCCTGGGTGATGGGCGAGCAAGGCGCGAAGACCCTTCGCGGCGGCAAGATGGAGGACGTGATCTTCGCGGGAACGTCCGGACGCCCGCCGCTGGGGCGCGCCCACGTCTCGCTCACCATCGACAACAGCGACGGCGCCCTGCCGATCGACTACAGCGAAGTCACGATCTCCCGCACGCTGTTCCGCACCGGCGGTTCGGAATACGCCATCAACGGCGCCGGCTGCCGGCTCCTGGACATCCAGGAGCTCCTCTCCGACTCCGGTCTGGGCCGGGAGATGCACGTGATCGTGGGGCAGGGGCAGCTGGACAAGGTGCTCCACGCCACTCCGGAGGACCGGCGCGGCTTTATCGAAGAAGCCGCCGGCATCCTCAAGCACCGGCGCCGCAAGGAAAAGACGGTCCGCAAACTCGAAGCCATGCAGGCCAATCTGGCACGGCTCAGCGACCTCACCGGCGAAATCCGGCGGCAGCTCACCCCGCTGGGCAAGCAGGCCGAGGTCGCCAGGCGTGCCCAGAGCGTCCAGTTCGAAGTCCGCGACGCCCGCTCCCGCCTCCTGGCTGACGACCTGGTCCAGCTGCAGTCGGTGCTGGCCCGGGACGTTGCGGACGAGAGCGCGCTCAAGGCCCGCCGCGGCGTCGTCGGGCAGGAACTCGAGCTCGGCAGGCGGCGGCAGGCCGGCCTCGAACAGCTCGCCGCCGAAGCCACGCCGAAGCTCAACGCCGCCCGTGAGACCTGGTACCAGCTCTCCGCCGGGCGCGAGCGGCTGCGCTCCCTGGGCTCCCTCGCCGAGGAACGGCGCCGGCTGCTCGGGGCCTCCGACAACGTTCCCAATTCCGGCCGGGACCCGGAGCAGCTCGACCGGCAGGCCGCCCGCGTCCGTGCGGAACAAGCCGGGCTGGAACGCGGGATCGTGGACCGCCGCGGTGCCCTGGACGCCGCCGCCGCCGCCAAACAGGACGCCGAAAACGCCGCCGCCGCCGAGGACAAGCGGCTCACGTCCCTGCTCCGCGCCGCCGCGGACCGCCGCGAAGGCCTGGCCAAACTTGCCGGGCAGGTGGGCGCCGCGCGCTCCCGCGTCGAGTCCGCCCAGGCGGAACTCGGCCGGCTCCGTGAATCCCTCGCGGCAGGGGAGGAACGCCGCAGGCAGGCGCACAGCGAGTTCACCGCCCTCGAAACCCAGGTCGCCGGCGCTGAGGACGGCGAGGAGAGCCTCGACGCCGACTACGAGGACGCCAGCTCCGCCCTCGACGCCATCGCCGCCGAAATCGACGGGCTCAAGGCGGCCGAACGCGAGGGTGAACGGGAACGCGGTGCCCTCCTTGCCCGCCGCGACGCCCTCCAGCTCGGACTGAACCGCAAGGACGGCTCGGACCACGTTCTTGGCTCAGGAATTCCCGGGGTGCTCGGGTCCCTGGCGTCCCTGGTCACGGTCGTACCCGGTTTCGAAGCCGCCGTTTCGGCGGCCCTGGGCGCCGCCTCCGACGCCATTGTGGTGCAGGACAGCGAGGCCGCGGCCACCGCCGTGCAGCGGCTGAAGGACGACGACGCCGGACGGGCCGCCCTGCTGCTGGCAGCCGCAGGTGCCGCCGAAACCGATGCCGGGCCCGCGTCCGGCGGGGAGCTCCCCGCGGGCGCCCGGTGGGCCTCGCAACTCGTCACGGCATCCGGCACCGGGGATGCTGCCTTCCGGCTGCCGCTGTCCCGGCTGCTGGCCGGCATCGCCGTCGTCGAGGGCCTGGACGCGGCCGCCGGACTCGTGGCGGCGCGCCCGGAACTGACCGCCGTGACCCGGGACGGCGACGTCCTGACCGCACTGACGGTCAGCGGAGGCTCCGCGAAGGCGCCCTCGCTGATCGAAGTGCAGGCCGCCGTCGACGACGCCGCCTCCCGGCTGGCCGCGGTGACCGCCGGGCTGGAACGCCAGCGTTTCGCCCTCGCCGCCGCCCGGGCCCGGCGGGCCGCGGCGCAGGACCGTGCCGATGCTGCCCTGGAGAAACTCCACGATTCGGATGCCCGGCTGGCCGCCGTCGCTGAACGCCTGGGCCACCTGAATTCGGTGCTGCGCAGCGCCGTCGGTGAAAGCGAGCGGCTCGCCGCCTCCCTGGCCAAGGCCGAGGCCAACATCGTCCTCGACCATGGTGCGCTGGAAGCCGTGGCGGCACGGCTCGCCGCCGCCCGGGAAGCGCCGGCGGAGGAGGAACCCTCCCCGGAACACCGGGATGCCCTCGCCCTGGCCGCGTCGCTGGCCCGCAGCGCCGAAATGGAGGCCCGGCTCAGCCTGCGCAGCGCCGAGGAACAGCTCTCGGCCACCCGCAACCGGGCGTCATCGCTGGAACGAGCCGCCGCCACCGAGCGGCGCGCCCGCGAGGAAGCGGCCGAACGGGCCCGCCGCCGCGGGCTCCAGGCCAAACGCGCCGCCGCCGTCTGCGCCGCCGTCGCCCAGGTGATCGGGTTCCTCGATGCCTCCGTGGAACTCGCCCGCCGGGAACGGGACAGCGCCGAGGAACGCAAGGAGCAGATGGACAGCGAACTGGCCGCCCTGCGCGGCAGCAATGATGCCCTCGCCCGCGAACTGGCCGAACTGACCGACTCCGTCCACCGCGACGAACTGGCCCGCACCCAGCAGCGCCTCCGGATCGAAGCCCTGGAGCTGCGAAGCATCGAGGAGCTGGGGGTGACCGCCGGCCAGCTGGTCGCCGATTTTGGCCCGGACCAGCCTGTTCCCGTGCCCGCCGCGGAATCGGCGGACAAATGGGCTGCCCTGCGCGCCCCGGTGGACGATGACGGCCGGGAAATCGTGGCCGGCAGACCCTTCGTCCGCGAGGAGCAGGAGAAACGGCTCAAGCGGGCCGAACGGGACCTCTCTGCGCTGGGCCGGGTCAACCCCCTGGCGCTGGAGGAATTCGCAGCCCTCGAGGAACGCCACCAGTTCCTCAGCACGCAGCTCGAAGACCTCAAATCCAGCCGCAAGGACCTGCTGGACATCATCAAGGAAGTCGACGAGCGCGTCCAGAAGGTCTTCGCCGAAGCCTTCGAGGACACCTCCGCGCAGTTCGTCCGGATCTTCGCCCGGCTGTTCCCGGGCGGGGAGGGCCGGCTGGTCCTCACCGACCCCTCGGACATGCTCACCACCGGCATCGAGGTCGAGGCGCGCCCGGCCGGCAAGAAGATCAAGCGGCTCTCGCTGCTCTCGGGCGGGGAACGGTCGCTGACAGCCGTTGCCCTGCTCGTCGCGATCTTCAAGGCCCGGCCCTCACCGTTCTATGTGATGGACGAGGTGGAAGCAGCCCTGGACGACACCAACCTGGGCCGGCTCATCAGCATTTTCGAGGAGCTGCGCGAATCCAGCCAGCTCATCATCATCACGCACCAGAAACGCACCATGGAAATTGCCGACGCCCTGTACGGGGTCACCATGCGCGGCGACGGCGTCTCCACCGTCATCAGCCAGCGTCTCGGCGCCCAGGCCTGAGGCGCAGTCTGAGCGCGCCCGCGCGCGTTTTCCGGGCTCCGCGCCGGCTTTCCTGATTGTGAGAAGCTAGGGGAGTGAACGACATCCTCTCCATTCTTCTGCCCATTCTCGCCGCCCTGGTGGTCCTCGGTGCACTCATTCCGGTCCTGATGAAGACCCGGAAGAACATCACCAACTACCCCGGAAAGCGTGACGAGAACGATCCCGTGGCGCCCCGTGCCGGCGGCGGAACACTCCTTGAGGACCGCCCGGCGCCGACGCGCGAACGCAAGGCACCGGAGTCCGCCGGCCTCGAGGGGCCGGTTACAGTCGAAGTCCCGGATGACGTGGCCGGTCTCGAACTCGTTCCGGTCGAAACGCCGTTGCCGGTGGCCGGCCGCCTGATCCGCCTGCGCGAACGCCTCGTCAGGTCCAACAACATCCTCGGCAAGGGCCTGCTGGCCCTGTTGTCCGCGGACAAGATCGACGAAAACGTCTGGGACGAGGTGGAGGAAACCCTCCTGCTCGCCGACCTCGGCACCGAGCCGACCATGCAGCTCGTGGACGCGCTCCGGGAACGCGTCAAGGTCCTTGGCACCCGCTCCCCGGAGCAGGTCAAGGCACTGCTGCGCGAGGAACTCATCAAGCTGGTGGACCCGACGATGGACCGCAGCCTGCGGGTCGAACGCCACGCCGACAAACCCGCCGTCGTGCTGGTGGTGGGCGTCAACGGCGTCGGCAAGACCACCACGGTGGGCAAGCTCGCCCGCGTGCTCGTCGCCGAGGACAAGGATGTGCTGCTGGGCGCGGCGGACACCTTCCGCGCCGCCGCCGCCGAGCAGCTCGCCACCTGGGGCCAGCGCGTCGGCGTCGTCACCGTGAAGTCCGACGTCGACGGTGCGGACCCGGCATCGGTCGCCTATGAAGCGGTCAAAGCCGGCATCGACCAGGAAGTCGACGTCGTGATGATCGACACCGCCGGGCGCCTGCAGAACAAGACCGGCCTGATGGACGAGCTCGGCAAGGTCAAGCGTGTCATTGAGAAGCTCGCCGAGGTGGACGAGGTACTCCTGGTCCTGGACGCCACGACGGGACAGAACGGCCTGAACCAGGCCCGGGTCTTCGCCGAGGTTGTGAACGTCACCGGCATCGTCCTGACCAAGCTGGACGGCACGGCCAAGGGCGGCATCGTGGTGGCCATCCAGAAGTCCCTCGGCGTCCCGGTCAAACTGATCGGCCTCGGCGAAGGGGCGGACGACCTCGCCCCGTTCGACGCGGAGAGCTTCGTCGACGCCATCCTGAACTAACCTGCTCCGCCCCACTGGCTCGCCGGTGCTGTCGTTTCATCACTGCTGGCGACGGCGGCCGCGAGCCAGTGGGATTTAACCCGGGCGTCCTCAGGCGGCGCGGGCCGCCGGCCGGTGGAATGTCTCCCGGGCCAGCAGCCAGCCCGCAGCGGCCGCGACCAGGACGCCGCCGGTGACGCCGAAAGCCCAGCCATAGCCCAGCCGGTCGGCGAGGAGCCCGGCCAGGACCGGTCCGATGATCGCACCGCTGTCGGAGGTCATCTGGAAGACGGCCAGGACCCGCCCGCCGGAGCGCTCGTTGCCAATCACATCGGCCATGGCTGCCTGCTGCGCGGGACCGAGCAGCCCCGAACCGATGCCGGCGACGGCGGTCGCCACGAGGAACCAGGGCAGATCGTGCGTGAAGCCGATGGCCGCCGTTGCGGTTCCGGTCACCAGCAGTCCGGAGACCATCATGGGTTTCCGGCCCAGACTGTCCGCGAGTTTGCCGGAGAATGTCAGTGCCAGCGCGTTGGCCGCGGCGAACATGGCCAGAGCCCAGCCCGCCGAAGCCGGTCCCGCGTTCAGGGCGGCGACGGCGAAAAGCGGCACCGTGGCCATCCGCACGCCGAAGGTGGCCCAGCCGTTGGCGAAGCTGGAGAACAGCCCCGCCCGGTACGCGCTGTCCCGCAGCGCCTCGCGCAGTTCCATCGCCGGCGCAGCGCTCCCGTCCGGGCGGGAGGCCGCCGGCACATGGCTCAGCTGGGTCTGTACCACGAGGGCCGCCAGGACCAGGGCGGCCGCGTAGACGAGGAACGGCACGCGCAGTCCGAAGCCGGCCAGCAGCCCGCCCACGACCGGCCCGCCCACGCTGCCGATGAGGAACGCCGAGGCATAGGCCCCGGAGACCCGTCCGCGGCTCTCCGGGGGCGCCAGCCGGACCACCAGGGCCATCGACGCCACCGTAAACATCACGGAGCCGGCGCCGCCGAGGCCGCGGAATATCAGCAGTTGCCAGTAATCCTGGGCGAAGGCACACGCCGCCGTCGACGCCGCAACAATCAACAGCCCGGCGACGTAGACCGGCCGTTCCCCGAGCCGCACGATCAGCGCGCCTCCGGCGGGAGCGAACACCAGCCGCATGAACGCGAAGATGCTCACGATCACGGCAGCCGCCGTCGCACCGACGTCGAAAGTGGTGGCGAACTGGGGGAGGACCGGCGCCACGAGGCCGAAGCCGAGGGCGATGAGGAAGGCTGCCACCAGCATCACCTTGATGTCCCGGGGCAGCACCGCCTTGCCGCTGGTCCGGGTACCGGCCTGCGGCGGGGATCCCTCGGGGCGGGGGGTCTTACTCATGGCGGTGGCTTTCTGGCGGTACGGGCGGGGGGAGAGGCGATGGTGAAACGCGTGAAACATAACCGTAACAAGAAGGATTTGCACCATTTACTTCCGGGAGGTTCTTGTAACAACCCGGAAACCTAAATCCTCCGCCGTCGAAACACGCCGCCGACAAACTCTTCTTAGAACGCAAACCGCGTTGAGGCACGCGGAGAACTCCGCACCATCTTTAGATCGCATCCACGCAAGGGAGGACGTGCACCATGGAACTTACCGCAGGTCACGTATGGCTGATGGTGGCAGCAGCGCTCGTGCTGTTCATGACACCAGGACTCGCATTTTTCTACGGCGGCATGACGCGCGCCAAGGCCGCACTGAACATGATGATGATGAGTTTCATCTCCATCGGCATGGTCGGTGTGGTCTGGGTGCTCTGGGGCGCTTCGATGAGCTCCGGCGAGGGCTTTCTGCAGATCGTTGGAAACCCGTTCGCCACCTTCGGACTGGAGGGCATCGACACGGCTGACGGACTCATCAAGGTCGGCTACGCGGCCACCTTCGCCATCATCACCGTCGCCCTGATCAGCGGCGCGATCGCTGACCGCGCCAAATTCGGCGCCTGGTCCGTTTTCGTCCCGGTCTGGGTCACCCTGGTGTACTGCCCGCTGGCCTACATGGTCTGGGGCGGCGGGCTGTTCGGCCCGGAAGGCGCAATCGGCCAGGCCCTTGGCCCGGCGATTGACTTCGCCGGCGGCACGGTTGTCCACATCAACGCCGGTGTTGCCGCGCTGATCCTCGTGCTCATCATCGGCAACCGCAAGGGCTTCGGCAAGGACCCCAACCACCGCCCGCACAACATCCCGTTCGTCATGCTCGGTGCTGCGATCCTGTGGTTCGGCTGGTTCGGCTTCAACGGCGGCGCAGCGACGACGGCAGAACAGGGCGGCCTGATCTGGGTCAACACCCTGGCAGCCCCCGCCGCGGCAATGCTCGGCTGGCTCATCACGGAGCGGATCCGCGACGGTCACCCGACCTCGCTCGGTGCCGCCTCCGGTGTGGTGGCCGGCCTCGTCGCCATCACCCCGGCCTGCGCCAACGTCAGTCCGATCGGCGCACTGGGACTCGGCCTGATCGCCGGTGCGGCTTCCGCCCTGGCGGTCGGCCTCAAGTTCCGCTGGGGCTTTGACGACTCCCTTGACGTCGTCGGTGTCCACCTCGTTTCCGGCATCATCGGCACAGTGGCCCTGGGCTTCATCGCCCTCCCGGCCGACGGTGTCGGCGGCGGCCTGTTCTACGGCGGCGGACTCACCCAGCTGTGGGCCCAGCTCGCAGCGGCCGGTATCGCCATCGCCTACTCGGCGGTGATGACCGCAATCATTGCCTTCGCCATCCACAAGACCATGGGGTTCCGGGTTTCCCAGGAGCAGGAAGTCGTGGGCGTGGACCTCAGCCTGCACGCCGAAACCGCTTACGAATTCGGCGTCGGCGGCCACGGTGGAAGCTTTACCCCGCTGCACGAACTCATCACCGGCAAGGCCCAGGGCGCAGCCGGGGCGGCCGGGACGGTGGCCGCGACGTCCAACGGCAAGAAGGCCGCAGCAACAGGTAAGGAAAGTGTGGAGGCATGAAACTGATCACAGCAATCGTCCGGCCCGAAAAGCTCGATACCATCCGCGAGGGCCTTGAAGCCTACGGAGTGCAGGGCCTTACCGTCAGCGCGGCGAGCGGCTACGGCCGGCAGCGGGGCTACACCGAGGTGTACCGCGGCGCCGAGTACAACGTGGACCTGCTGCCCAAGATCCGGGTGGAGGTCCTGGCCACGGACGAACAGGCGGACGACATCCTCGATGTCATCATCGCCAGCTCGAACACCGGCCGGGCCGGTGACGGCAAGGTCTGGACGATGGATGTGTTCGAAGCAGTGCGGGTCCGCACCGGAGAACGCGGCTCGTCCGCTATCTAGCCGGCAGTTTCCATGAAAAACCAGGCGGGCCGGGTACCTGAAAGGGTTCCCGGCCCGCTTTGTGCGTCTGACCGACTCGAACGACGGCGGCGGCGCTCAGGCCCACCAGCCTTGGGGCCCGGCGCTCCCGGCGGCGTATTCCTCCAGCGGTGCGCTGTCCCTGGCCCAGGCCCTGAGGACGGGCTCCAGGATCCGCCAGCAGTCTTCCGCGGTGTCGGCGCGGACGGAGAGCAGCGGATCGCCGGTCAGGACACCCTCCAGGACCTCCCCGTACGGCAGCAGCTCGGATGCGCTGAGCTCGGCCTCGAGGGTGGCACGGTCCAGGCTGAGCACATCGCCGGGGCCGTTCACGTCGACGTCGAACTGCAGGGTGTCCGGACCGAAGCCGATCCTCAGCTGGTTGGGGGAGTCCACCCCGGTGAAGCCCCTGGGCAGGTGCGGCACCGGGCGGAAGGTCACCACGGCCTCCTTGCGTTTGATGCCCAGGGCTTTTCCGGAGCGCAGGATGAAGGGCACTCCCTGCCAGCGCCAGTTGTTTATCTGCACTTCCACCTCGGCGAGCGTTTCGGTGCCCCGGGCCGGGTCGACGCCGTCCTCCCTGGCGTAGTCCGGGACCTTCCGGCCGCCGACGGTTCCGGCCGTGTACCGGGCGCGGCGGGTGCTCCTGGCGTAGGGCGCCTTGATGCTGCTGGCCCGCAGCACCGTGGCCACGGCGTCGCGGAGGTCCCGCTCGTCCACCGAGGCCGGCGGTTCGAGCGCCATCAGGGCCATGATCTGCAGGAGGTGGCTCTGGACCATGTCGCGGAGGGCGCCGGCGCCGTCGTAATAACGGGCGCGTCCCTCCAGCGCGAGGTCCTCGTCAAAGACAATCTCGACCTTTGCGATGTGCTCGCGGTTCCACACCGGCTCCAGGAAGGTGTTGGCGAAGCGCAGCCCCAGGATGTTCAGCACCGTCGCCTTGCCCAGGAAATGGTCCACCCGGTGGATATGGTCCTCCGGGACCAGGGCCGACAGGGTTTTATTCAGGTGCCGGGCGGACTCCTCGCTGGAACCGAACGGTTTCTCCATGACCAGCCGGGTCCCGGCCGGCACCTGGTCAGGGGACAGTGCCTCGCAGGCCAGCTGGCTGACGCGCGGCGGCAGGGCGAAGTAGATGGCCACCGGGCCCTCCAGCCGGGCCAGCAGGCCGGCCAGCTCCCCGTCGGCCGTGACGTCGAGCCGGTGGTATCCGGTGGTGTCGCGGATCCGTTTCAGCTCCCGCCGGCCGGAGGCCCCCGCCTGGGAGTTGGCGTCGGCGAAGGATTCCTCGACACGCTCCAGCCACTGCCCGGGGGCCCAGTCATCCGAGCCGGCGCCCACCAGGGTCAGGCCGTCGGCGCGTCCCCGGGACACGATCCGGGCCAGCCCGGGCAGGAGGAGCCTGCCGGTGAGGTCGCCCGAGGCGCCGAGGATAAGCAGGGTTTTTACGGTTGTTTGGCTGGTCACCTACGTCAGCATGCCATCTTGAAGGCGCGTCTTGGTACCCTAGATAGTCGAGTCCCGTTGTCGAGGCAGTTCGTTCCGGCGAACATCAGTCGCGACGCTGGCGTGCCGGACCGGCCGCCATCTGTAGATCCACTGAAAGAAGTGCACGGCGCGTGTTCAATTCACTCTCTGACCGGTTGACAGCAACCTTCAAGAATCTCCGTGGCAAGGGCCGCCTGACCGAGGCGGACGTTGACGCCACAGTCCGCGAAATCCGGCGTGCCCTCCTGGACGCCGACGTTGCCGTGCCCGTGGTCCGCGAATTCACCGGCCGGGTGCGCGAGCGCGCCCTCGGCGCCGAAGTCTCGGCCGCCCTGAACCCCGGCCAGCAGATCGTGAAGATCGTCAACGAGGAGCTCGTCGAGATCCTCGGCGGCGAGACCCGCCGGATCCGCCTCGCAAAGACCGGGCCCACCATCATCATGCTTGCCGGCCTCCAGGGCGCCGGCAAGACCACCCTGGCCGGCAAGCTGTCCAAGTACCTCAAGGCGCAGGGCCACAGCCCCCTCCTGGTGGCCTGCGACCTGCAGCGTCCCAATGCCGTGACCCAGCTCCAGGTGGTCGGCAAGCGAGCCGGCGTGCCCGTCTTCGCCCCGCACCCGGGAGCCACCTCCACCGAACTGGACCACCCGGCCGGCGACCCGGTCTCGGTCGCCCGGGCCGGCGTTGAGGAAGCCCGCCGCACCCTGCACGACGTCGTGATCGTTGACACCGCCGGCCGGACCGGCGTGGACGCGGAGATGATGGAACAGGCGCGCCAGATCCGCCGCGCCATCGTTCCGAACGAAGTGCTGTTCGTGGTCGACGCGATGATCGGCCAGGACGCCGTCAACACGGCCATGGCCTTCGACGAGGGCGTGAACTTCACCGGCATCGTGCTCTCCAAGCTCGACGGCGATGCCCGCGGCGGCGCCGCGCTCTCCATCTCCTCGGTCACCGGCAAGCCCGTGATGTTCGCGTCCACCGGCGAAGGCCTGGACGACTTCGAGCTCTTCCACCCGGACCGCATGGCCTCGCGCATCCTCGACCTCGGTGACGTGCTCACCCTGATTGAGCAGGCGGAGAAGTCCTGGGACAAGGACGAAGCTGCCCGGATGGCGCAGAAGTTCGCCGACCAGGAAGACTTCACCCTGGAGGACTTCCTCGCCCAGATGCAGCAGATCCGCAACATGGGTTCGATGAAGAAAATGCTCATGATGATGCCCGGGGCGCAGAACATCCGGCAACAGCTCGAGCAGTTCGACGAGCGTGAAATCGACCGCGTCGAGGCGATCGTGCGGTCCATGACGCCGCATGAACGCGTCGCCCCGAAAATCATCAACGGTTCCCGCCGGGCCCGGATTGCCCGCGGCTCCGGTGTTCATGTCTCCGAGGTCAACGGCCTGCTGGAGCGCTTCGCCCAGGCCCAGAAGATGATGAAGAAGATGGCTGCCGGCGGCGGGATGCCCGGCATGCCCGGGATGCCCGGCATGGGCGGCGGAGGGGCCCGCAAGGGCGCCAAGAGCGCACCCAAGAAGAAGGCCCGCTCCGGCAACCCGGCCAAGGCCGCCCAGGAGCTCAAGGATGCCCAGGCCCGCCGGGCCGAGGGCGCCAAGGCCCTCCCGACCGGCGCCTCGTTCGGCCAGCAGGGCGGGGACTTCGATCCCTCCCAGCTGAACCTGCCCAAGGGCTTCGACAAGTTCCTCGGCGGCGGTAAATAGGGCCCTGCCGGCCGAGATGTCGCGGGCCCGTTGCCGGGCCGGTGTCATAGGGTTAGACCATGTACAAGCAGCGCGTAGTCTTCGTCCACGGGGCGGGCAGCTTCGGCGCTGCCGCGTGGCCGAAACAGCACGGAATGGCGCTGGACTACGACGCGCTGTTCCTGCGCCGCCATGGGTATGACCCCGCCGCCGAACCGCTGGAAACGGACTTCGCCGCCGACGCCGCCATCGTCCTTCGTGCGCTGGCCGAGGACGGCCGCGGGGAGGCCGGAGGCCACGTCGTCGCCCACTCGCAGGGGGCCATCTCCGCGATGATGGCCGCCGTCGAACGGCCGGACCTGGTGCACTCGCTGACCCTGGTGGAACCGGCCTGCCTCTCACTCACCGCGGAGCTGCCGGCGACGGCGGCGCACCGCGCCCTGATGCAGCCGCTCTTCGAGGTCCGCCACCACCTCAGCGATGAGGATTTCCACCGCGAATTCGTCCGCCGGGTGTCCGCCGCGCACACCCCGGCCCAGGCGACTTTGGGCGCCCCCGGCCCGGAAGACCAGCGCGAGGCGCGCCGCCTGCGCCTGCAGGTTCCGCCCTGGGAAGCCCCGCTGCAGATTGTCCCCGGCGTCCCCACCCTGGTCCTGACCGGCGGCTGGGAACCGCTCTATGAAGAGATCGCCGGCTACCTGCGGGAGACCGGTGCCGTGCACCGCACCGCGCCGGGAGGGCACCGGCCCCAGGATTCAGCCGAGGGGAACCGGGTCATCCGGGCGTTCATCGCCGGCGTCGGCCGGCAGCAGCACTCCAGGGCGTCCTAGGCGTCCTAGCACCGGTTGCCCCGGCACCGGGCGCCCGGCCGTCCGGGGCCGCTCTGCGGCTTAGGCTTGAAGCCATGACCCGCATCATCGAGTTCAGCGGCACCATCCTCACCGGCCCCGACACGGAACGCCGCGGGCTCTGGTCGGTGGACGGCCTGCTGACCTTCGACCGTCCGGCCGCCGCCCCGGACCTCGTGCTGGACGGCTGGGTCATCCCCGGGCTGGTCGACGCGCACTGCCACATCGGCCTCGGCCCCGGCGGGGATGTCCCGGCCGCGGTGGCGGAGGGGCAGGCCCGGACCGACCGCGACGCCGGAACGCTGCTCGTCCGTGACGCCGGCGCCGTCCACGACACCCGCCGGCTCGCCCAGCGCGCCGACATGCCCCGCATCATCCGCTCGGGCCGGCACATCGCCAGGACCAGGCGGTACCTCCGGGGCTTCGCCGTCGAGGTGGAACCCGAGGGCCTGGTCGAGGCCGTGCGCCAGCAGGCCCGCGCCGGCGACGGCTGGGTCAAGCTCGTCGGGGACTGGATCGACCGCGGCGCCGGCGGCCTCGCTGCGAGCTTCCCTGCCGGGACGCTGAAAGACGCCGTCGCGGCCGCCCACGACGAAGGCGCCCGCGTGACGGCACACTGCTTCGCCGAGGACACGCTCGATGACATGCTCGACGCCGGGATCGACTGCATCGAACACGCCACGGGCCTGCTGCCTCGACACCTGCCGCGTTTCCTCGAACAGGGCGTGCCGATCGTCCCCACGCTCATCAACATCGCCACGTTCCCGGAGATTGCCGCGCAGGCCCAGGCCAGGTTCCCGCGGTATGCAGCGCACATGCGGTCCCTCTGGGAGCGCCGGGCAGAGCGTGTCCTGGCAGCCTTCGAGGCCGGCGTCACGATCTACGCCGGGACGGACGCCGGCAGCGTGATCAAACACGGTCGCATCGTCGACGAACTCCAGGCGCTGCATGCCGCCGGGCTCCCCGCCCCGGCGGCCCTCGACGCCGGGGCCTGGGCCGCCCGGAACTGGCTGGGGGCGGACGGGATCACCAGCGGTGCCAGCGCCGACGTCCTGGTCTGCGCCGCGGACCCCCGCTCCGACCTGGCCGTCCTGCAGGACCTCCGGAACATCGTGCTGCGCGGGGAACCGGTCCGCTAGTACCACCCCGGCCCATAAGGAATAATTGAAGCTTCAAGTAAGTTGACCCTGTGAGAGTCACCGACGGTCGGTGGCCACTGAAGCACCGGAGCGATCACATGACTGCAGAAACCAGCACCCAGGATCTTCTTCCCGCCGACCTCACCATGGGCACCGTGATGCTCAAGGTCGGCAACATGAAGCTCATGACGGACTACTACCAGCGCGCCCTGGGCCTTGGCGTCGTGGCCGAGCAGGACGGCGGACTCTACCTCGGCCGCCGGCAGAAGCCGCTGGTGCACCTCGCGCCGGCGCCCGGGCTCAGCGTCCCGTCCCGCGGCGAGGCCGGACTCTTCCACACGGCCCTGCTGTTCGAGGACCAGCCGTCCCTCGCCGCCACGGTTGCCAGCGCGGCCCGGTACGAGCCGCAGTCCTTCAGCGGCAGCGCGGACCACCTCGTCAGCGAAGCCTTCTACTTCACCGATCCGGAGGGCAACGGCATCGAGCTCTACTGGGACCGTCCGCGCGACGCCTGGTCCTGGGAGGGCACAAACGTGGTGATGGACAGCCTGGCCCTGCCGCCGCAGCGCTACCTCGAGCAGCACCTCACCGGGGAATCCGTGGCCGGGCAGCGGGAGGCCCGGGCCGGCGTCGGGCACGTCCACCTGCAGGTCGGCGACGTCCAGTCCGCGCAGGATTTCTACGTTGGAACACTCGGGTTCGACAAGACGGCGGGCTGGCACGGACAGGCCCTGTTCGTCTCGGCCGGCGGCTACCACCACCACATGGCCATGAACGTCTGGAACAGCCGTGGCGCCGGCCCGCGCCGGGACACCCTGGGCCTCGGCGAGGTGCTGATCGAGGTGCCGGCAGGGGACGACGTCGGGGCCCTCGCCGACCGTCTTAGGACCGCCGGGGTCCCGTCCCACCACACCGGCGCCGAACTGCGCTTCGAGGACCCGTGGCGCAACCGCATCCGCGTCGCCGTTCGCTGAGTGCCCGATGCTCCAGGCGCCGGCACCCGGTTCGCCGCGTTCCGCCTCCTGCCGGTGGAGCCCGCGTGAGGCGCAACTGCCCGCATTCAGGGCCTGGGGTTCTTGCCCCGCCCGTGTTATTTCACCCGGCGGTCCCCCGTACCGCTGCTGTCCAGCCCCAGGGACATGTCCAGCGCAGGGGACAGCGAATGGACATTGAGGCTGTATGTCCATTGGTGCGGGTCCGGGGAGAGCATGTCCACCGCGGCGGGGCGGGGCGGGCGGGGCGAGGCGGGCAGGGCGCGACGGGGAGGGCGGGACGGGCGCGACGGGGAGGGCGGGGGACATGTCCATTCCCCGCTGACAGGACCGCGGGGCATGTCCGCCGGTGCCGGCCAAGGATGGACATGGTGGCTTCCTGTCCACCCGTCACAGTCAGGGGAGGGCATGTCCAGCCTGAGTGCCCGCCGGGCCGGAGCGGTTAGGCTGAAGTGACGCCAGAAAAACAGCGGCCCAGCGCCGCCGGACAGCTAAGGACGAGCCCCATGGGATTCACCGAAGTCTTTGTTTCCACCCACGATGAAGCCCTCAAGCGTGCTGCCGCCCTCGACGGCGGGGCCGCCGCGGCCTCCGGGGCCGTCCGGATGACGGACATCACCGACTTCGAAGTCGAGCGCCTGGGCGACCTGGCAGGCATTGCCGTCCACGCCTCCGGCGCCGACTACGAGCTCGCCATGGTGGACGTCGCCAGCGACTCACTGCTCGGGGTGCCGCCGGCGATGGTCCGGGCCCTCGCCGAGCTGCTCAGCTATGAGACCGAGGGCGAGGGTAACGTCCTGGAGGACGTCGCCGAAAGCTGGGCCGCCGAAGAGGACATGCCCTTCGGGGCGGAGCAGGCCGCACGCTTCGTCCGGCAGCTCGCCGATCTGGCCGCCGAGGTCGATCCCGCCAGCAAATCCGGCCTCTACGTCTGGACGTCCTGACCCACTTCGGCCCCGAAATGGACCGGTTGCGGGTGTCAAGTCGAATTCCTGCCGCTGATCTGGCACAATAAACAGGTACTTGATCTGCGTGGCCCCTCTCTCCGCGTCCGGATCTTGTCCTTTTAGAACCCCCTAGTATGGCCCGCCCCACGGGTGCAGAACGCCGGGCTCGACCCCGTTTCAGAAACAGGAGTGACCACAACAGTGGCCGTAAAGATTCGCCTTAAGCGCTTTGGCAAGATGCGCGCACCGTACTACCGCATCGTCGTCATGGACGCACGCTCCAAGCGTGACGGCCGTGCCATCGAAGAGATCGGCAAGTACCACCCGACCGAAGAGCCCTCGTACATCGAGGTCGACACGGACCGTGCCCAGTACTGGCTCGGCGTCGGCGCACAGCCGTCCGAGCAGGTTGCCGCGATCCTCAAGATCACCGGTGACTGGCAGAAGTTCAAGGGTCTCCCGGGCCAGGAGGGCACCTTGAAGACCAAGGCTCCCAAGGCTCCCTTCGTAACCCCGGAAAAGGGTTCCGTGATCATCCCGGAAGCCATCACCAAGAAGGCCAAGAAGGACGATGCAGCCGAGGCTCCCGCCGACGCCGAAGCAGAGACCACCGAGGCCAAGTAAATTGCTGGCAGAAGCGCTCGAACACCTCGTCCGCGGGATCGTTGACAGTCCTGACGATGTCAAGGTCAGTGCGAAGAACAACCGCCGCGGGGACACCCTCGAAGTGCGCGTTCATCAGGACGACCTCGGACGGGTGATCGGCCGCCAGGGCCGCACCGCACGCGCTTTGCGCACTGTGGTGGCAGCACTGGCGGATGGCGAGCCGGTCAGGGTCGACGTCGTCGACACCGACCGCCGCCGGTAACGCTTCCAGCAACACTTGTCTTGAGTCCGGCCCCTTCACCAGATAATGGTGGAGGGGCCGGACTGTTTTCCCCCGCACCCCCCACACACCAACCCCGAACAGAGGAACAGATGCAGCTTCAGGTGGCACGAATCGGCAAGCCCCACGGCATCCGCGGCGAAGTGACCGTCCAGGTGCTCACCGACGCGCCCGGGGACCGTTTCGTTCCGGGCACCCAGTTCGTGGTGGAGCCGGCGTCGGCGGGCCCGCTCACCATCCTCAGCGCCCGCTGGAACAAGGACATCCTGCTGCTCGCCTTCGAGGAGATCGAGACCCGCAACGAGGCGGAGACGGTCCGCGGAGCCAAGCTGTTCATCGAAACAGCGGAACTCGACGCCGAGGACGACGACGAGGGCTGGTACGAGCACGAGCTCGAGGGCCTGGAGGTCCGCGTCGGTGACCAGGTGGTCGGCAAGGTCTCCGGCCTCCGCACCCTCCCGGTCCAGGACCTGCTGGTCGTCACCGCCACGGACGGCGGGGAAGTCCTGATCCCCTTCGTCGAGCAGATCGTCCCCGAGGTCAACGTGGGGGAAGGCTACATCCTGCTCACCCCGCCGCCGGGACTCTTCGAGGTCAATGTCGAGGACGAGGCCAAGTCCGGGGATACGCTGGCTGCGGATATGCCGTCCGGCGACACGCCGGCGTCCGCTGCAGCTGGCGCCGAAGACCGTGCCAGCGACGAAGACAGTGCGGGCGACGAAGGCCGCGCCGACACCGGGGACAAGGCCTAAATGAGGGTCGACGTCGTCAGCATCTTCCCCGAGTACCTGGCGCCGCTGGAACTGTCGCTGATTGGCAAGGCGCGCCAGGACGGTCTGCTGGAGCTCAACGTCCACGATCTCAGGGCCTTCACCACGGACCGCCATCGGACCGTCGATGACACCCCGTACGGCGGCGGCGCCGGCATGGTCATGAAACCCGAGCCCTGGGCCCAGGCCCTGGCCGCCGTCGCGGCGGACCGCCCCGGCGACGGGGCCGGGCCGGTCCTGATTGTGCCGTCACCGGCGGGGGAGCGGTTCACCCAGGCCACCGCCCACGAACTCGCCGGGGAAGAGCGGCTGGTATTCGCCTGCGGGCGCTACGAGGGCATCGATGAGCGCGTCATGGAATGGGCGGCCGGGCATTTCACCGTGCGGCCCATGAGCCTGGGCGACTACGTCCTCAACGGCGGCGAAGTGGCCGTGCTGGCGATGGTGGAGGCCATCGGGCGCCTGCTGCCCGGCGTCGTGGGCAACCCTGAGTCTCTCGTGGAAGAGTCGCACTCGGACGGGCTGCTGGAGTACCCCGTCTACACCAAGCCCTCGAGCTGGCGGGACCGCGAGGTCCCCGCGGTACTGCTTAGCGGCAACCACGGCAAGGTCGCCCAGTGGCGCCGGCACGAGCAGTACCGGCGCACCGCTGAACGCCGCCCGGACCTGCTGGAGCACTTCGACGCCGCCAAGCTGCCCCGCGCGGACCGCACGGCCTTCGCGGACCTCGGCTACGACATCGTCGACGGCCATCTCGAGCGCCGCGCGGACGCCGGCGGGGGTTCTGCCTGACCGGATTGGCTGGACGGCCCCTGATGTGGCAAAATTAGTCCTTGTGCCTGCTGGGTGCGAACCTGCCACAGGGGGAGCGTCACCAACAGCGCGGCACCCCGGTCCCGTCAATTCCTGGCGGAGCCGGATTCACAAATTTTCGGCGGGAATTTCCGGGTTGCAGTTTCGCCCGGGCTTGGCCGCCGTGACCCCACGTGAAGGACCTGTGGCGTTCACCAGGAGTGAATCAATGCATATCCTCGATTCAGTAGACGCAGCCTCGCTGCGCACCGATGTTCCCGTCTTCCGCGCGGGTGACACCCTCAAGGTTCACGTGAACATCATCGAAGGCAAGAACTCCCGCGTCCAGGTCTTCCAGGGCTTCGTCCTGGGCCGCCACGGCGACGGCCTGCGCGAAACCTTCACCATCCGCAAGGTCTCCTTCGGTGTTGGCGTGGAGCGTACCTTCCCGGTGCACTCCCCGATCATCGAGAAGATCGAGCTCGTCTCCAAGGGTGACGTGCGCCGTGCCAAGCTCTACTACATGCGCGATCTGCGCGGCAAGGCTGCGAAGATCAAGGAAAAGCGCGACTTCCAGACCAAGAAGTAGTCCTTTCCGACTTCAACCGCAGGCTTCCACCGCGGGTCCACGGACCGTGTCCGGCCAGCGCCGGAGCATCCGCAACAGCGCTGTTCAGTTGAGAAAAGCGTTAGAGGATACGGATCATGGAACACACAAAACGCCAGCCCAGGAAACTCGGCTGGCGTTTTGTGTTGCTGGCCGTGGTGCTGGCTGTGCTCATCAGCGGCCTGGTCCGCTCCTTGTGGCTCGATGTCTACTACATCCCCTCCGCCTCGATGGAGCCGATGTTCCGCGAGGGCGACAGGATCCTCGTCTCGCGCACGGACTTCCGCGCCGAGCCGGTGGGCCGCAGCGACATTGTCGTCTTCGACGGCCGCGGCTCCTTCGCCCCGCTGGACAGCGGCAACGGCCCGGTCCTGGACTTTCTGAGCGGCGTCGGGCACTGGGCCGGCCTCTCCGGCGCCGACACGGCCTACATCAAGCGCGTCATCGGGCTCCCCGGTGACCACGTGGTCTGCTGCGACGCCGGCGGCAGGCTCACAGTCAACGGCCAGCAAGCTGCGGAACCCTATCTCTATGAGGGTGACTCCCCAAGCGAGCTGAAATTCAGCGTGATCGTGCCTGCCGGGCGGCTCTGGCTGATGGGGGACCACCGCTCCCTGTCGGCCGACTCCCGCAGTCTTCTCGGAGCCCCCGGCGGAGGCATGGTGCCGCTGGACCGGGTGATCGGCAGACCCGTCCAGATCATCTGGCCGATTGATAGATTTACAGCAGTAGGACGGCCCGCGGAGGCCGCCAAAACAACAGCGAAGAACGGACAGTAGATGCCCGAGACCGGACCCCGGACTCCAGATCCGCAGGGGCAGGACCAGCCCCGGGCCGCCTCCTCAGCCGTCCCCGCCGCAGGGCACCCTGCCGTGCCGGACGGCCGCGCGGAGCATGGGTCCACAGGCAGTGGGGCCCACGCGGAAACCCGGTCGAAGCAAGCGCGCCGGGCGAAGTCCCGGGAGCGCCACAGCCCGCTGTTCCTCTGGGCGAAGGAAGTGGCCACCGTGGTGCTGGTCGCCATCGTGCTGTCCTTCCTGATCAAAACCTTCCTGTTCCGGGCCTTCTACATCCCCTCGGAGTCCATGGTCAACACCCTGGACGTGAACGACCGCATCTTCGTGAACCTCCTGGTCCCGGAACCGTTCGCCCTGGAGCACGGCGACGTCGTCGTGTTCAGGGACACCCAGGGCTGGCTGGTTCCCACGGCGGAGAAGGAAACGGGCCCCTTCACCTGGGTGCAGGGCGGGCTGGCGTTCATTGGCCTGCTCCCGGACACCTCCCAGCAGCACCTCGTCAAGCGCGTCGTGGGCCTGCCCGGGGACCGCGTGGCCTGCTGCGACGCCGGCGGCAGGCTCACGGTCAACGGCACCCCCCTGGAGGAGCCCTACATCAACCCCGCCGAAGCGCCCCAGGCCCGCGACTTCGACATCGTGGTTCCCGAAGGGAAGGTCTGGGTCATGGGTGACAACCGGAACCATTCCGCCGATTCGCGCGCCCACACGGACAGCAACGGCGGCTTCGTCGACATCGCCGACATCGAAGGCAAGGCCGCCGTCATCGCCTGGCCGCTGAACCGCATCACCGCCCTCGACAACTACCCGGACGTCTTCCGTGACGTGCCCGACCCGGCCGGAAAGTAGCGGCTGACGTTATGTCCGAGGCCCCCACTCTCGACTACGAGCGGCGCTTCCGCAGCTCCGGCGCCCGGCTCGTCGCCGGCGTCGACGAGGTGGGCCGCGGCGCCCTCGCGGGGCCCGTCAGCGTGGGAATCGCCGTGGTGGACCTCCAGTCGCAGACGCTGCTGGCCGACGTGCGGGACAGCAAGCTGCTCAAAGTGGCGGACCGCGAACGCCTGGTTCCGCTCGTCCGGAGCTGGAGTGTAGCCTCGGCCGTCGGGCATGCCTCCGCGCAGGAGATCGACGCCCTCGGCATTATCGCCGCGCTCCGGCTCGCCGGAAACCGCGCCTGGCTCGCGGTCCTGGCCGGCGGGGTGATCCCGGACGTCGTGCTGCTGGACGGCAGCCACAACTGGCTTTCGCCCGCGGCCCAGCCGTCCCTGTTCGACGACGGCCCGGCGGAGCCCGGCTGCGACGCGCCGGTGCACACGCTGGTCAAGGCGGACATGCAGTGCCTGAGCGTCGCCGCGGCGTCCATTCTGGCCAAGGTCGAACGCGACTCCATGATGCGCGAGCTGCACCACGAATACCCGGCCTTCGGGTGGGACGTGAACAAGGGCTACGGCACCGCCGTGCACAAGGAGGCGCTCCGCGCCGCCGGGACCACGCCGTACCACCGCGTGAGCTGGCAGCTGCTCGCGGACTGACGTCCGCGCCCGTCCCGCCCGGACGGCACCGGCGCCAGGGGTGGCGCGGGACGGACTGTGGCGCACGGGGTGCGCCGGATGGTGCAAGATGGAACCATGAGTGCCGAGGACCTGGAAAACTATGAGACCGACATGGAGCTGCAGCTCTACCGCGAGTACCGCGACGTTGTCGGGCTGTTCAGCTATGTGGTCGAGACCGAACGGCGCTTCTATCTGGCCAACCACGTCGACCTGCAGGCCCGCAGCGCCGACGGCGAGGTCTACTTCGACCTGACGCTGCAGGACGCCTGGGTCTGGGACGTCTACCGCTCCGCCCGCTTCGTCAAAAGCGTCCGCGTGATCACCTTCAAGGACGTCAACGTCGAAGAGCTCCCGCGCAGCGAGGAACTCGCCCTGCCCAAGACCGGGGACCTCGGGAACTGACCCGGCTGACCCGCCGGCCGGCTGTTCGAGCTCCCGGAGAAACTCACCACTGCTGGCGTGCAGTTGCCTGAGGCCGGGTGTTGTCGTGCTGAGTGTGGCCGAGTCCGCGTCCTTGCTGATGTCCCGAAAGCGAAGCACCATCTCCGGATGGCCATGTGTGTTGCCCCCGGTATGAGTCCAGGCACCGCAGGGCCAGGCACCGCAGGGCCAGGCACTCGCCAGCGGCGTCATTGTGCCCGTCGCACCACGGCCCACAAGCTGACTTCGTTGTTATGTTCGTCCTCCTGAACTGGTGATGGTGTCCGCCGGATGCCCTGGTGGCTGCCGAAGCCTGTTGGCTGGGGCGTTGCCCTGACAATGTGTGGCGTTCCGTGTCGCTGACCCGGAACGCCGGGTGTCTGATTGGCCGGTTCTTGCCGGAAGTTTTCCACATAGCGCCCCCGGCGCCTGTGCCAGGCCTTCACCGCGGCGCAGGCTGGGTTCATGAGAGCTAAAGACGTGCTGGGCCGGCGCGGGGAGGAACTCGCGGCCGGTTACCTGAAAGCCCAGGGCATGCGGATCGTGGACCGCAACTGGCGGTGTTCCGAGGGTGAAATCGACATAGTCGCGCTCGACGGCGACACCTTGGTCATCGCCGAAGTGAAGACACGCAAGTCCCTCGCGTACGGGCATCCGTTCGAAGCCGTCGGCGTGGACAAGCTGGCCCGGCTCCACCGGCTGGCCTCCGCATGGTGCCGTGTCCATGAACTCCGCATGCCGCTGCACCGGGTCGACGTGATCGCCGTGCTCGACGACGGCGGCGGCGCACCCGCCGTGGAACACCTCAAAGGGGTGGCGTAGATGGCACTCGGCCGGACCTACGCGGTAGCCCTTGTGGGCCTGAACGGCTACATCGTCGAGGTGGAGGCGGACATCGGCCAGACGCTCCCGGCCTTCGTCATTCTGGGGCTTCCCGATGCTTCGCTCAACGAGGCCAGGGAACGGATCCGTTCGGCCGCCCAGAACTCCGGGATTCCCCTGAGCCGCCGGAAAATCACAGCCAACCTCATCCCGGCGTCGTTGCCCAAACGCGGCTCCGGGTTCGATCTTGCCATCGCCATGGCCGCACTGCTGGCCTCCAACGATGTCCGCTCCACCGGCCGGACGGTGTTCATCGCCGAGCTGGGCCTGGACGGCAGGCTGCGCCCGGTCCGCGGCGTTCTCCCCGCCGTCATGGCCGCGGTACGGGCAGGCTACGCCGACGTCGTCGTGGCCCAGGCAAACGCTGCCGAGGCCGGGCTCGTGCCCGGTGCCCGTATACAGGGATACTCCACGCTGGCTCGCCTGGCCTTCGATTTCGGCGCCGATCCGCAGGACCTGGCCCTCGACGTCGACCCGGCCCCTGACCCTGACGAACCCGGGGCCGGAGCCGACGCGCTGTCCTTTCCGCCGCCGGACATGCGCGACGTCTCCGGGCAGGGGGACGCCCGGCGGGCACTGGAAGTCGCCGCCGCCGGCGCCCACCATCTGCTGCTGACAGGTCCTCCGGGCGCAGGAAAAACGATGCTGGCGGAACGGCTTCCCGGGCTCCTGCCGGACCTCGGTGACGCAGAGGCCATGGAAGTGACCGCCATCCATTCGCTCTGCTCGCTGACCTCAGCCTCGCTTCAACTCGTGCGCAGGCCCCCGTACGAGAACCCGCATCATACGGCCACCTCCGCGGCGATCATCGGAGGTGGCTCGGGGTTGCCGAGGCCCGGCGCCGCATCCCGGGCCCACCGCGGCGTGCTGTTCCTCGATGAGGCCCCGGAATACGAGCGCAGGGTCCTGGATGCGCTCCGGCAGCCGCTGGAGAGTGGGGAGCTCGTGCTGCACCGTGCGGCAGGAACAGCGGCGTACCCTGCCCGGTTCCAGCTCGTGCTCGCGGCCAACCCATGCCCCTGTGGCAAGGCCACGGGCAAAGGCGTCGACTGCATCTGCACCCCGACAATGCGACGGCGGTATCTGGCCCGCCTGTCCGGCCCGCTGCTGGACAGGGTCGACATCCAGCTGCAGGTTGAGCGGGTGTCGCTCGCCGACTTTGGACTGCCAGGGGCCGAGGAGGACACCGCCACCATTGCGGCCCGCGTCCGCGCTGCACGGCAGCGCCAGCTCGAGCGGCTTCTCCCCTTCGGCATGGAAACCAACGCCCAGGTCCCGGGGCGCGTCCTCCGGGGCGTCCTGCGGCTCGGCGCCCCCACCACCCGCATCCTGGACCACGCCATGGAACGCGGCGCGCTGACCGCCCGCGGCTACGACCGGGTGCTGCGCCTGGCCTGGACCCTGGCCGACCTGGGACTGCGGGACGTCCCGGAGCCGGACGATATTGGACTGGCCCTCAGTCTTCGGCAGGCAGCAGCCGCCGCCTAGCAGGACATTCCGCCGACGCCGCCGCAGGAGTGGGGCGCCATCACTTACCGCCAGCCTGCGAAAGGACAACACCATGACAGAGAGTGAACGGACCGCGCGGGCAGCGCTTTCCCGGCTGTTTGAGCCGCAGGACGCTGCCGCCCTCGCGCTCGTCCGCCTTGCCGGGGCGCAGGACGCGCTGAGGATCGCCACCGGTCAGCTGGCCGCCGGAGCTGAGCTGGAACGGGAGATCTTCCAGCTGCTGGACGAGAACAGCACGGGCAGCGGCTGGACGGGCCTGGCGACAGCCCGGCAGCGCTGGGTACCGAGGGTCCCTGATCTGGCTCCGGCACGGGACCTCGCCACGATGCAGCGGCTCGGCGGTCGCCTGATCATCCCTTCGGACGACGCGTGGCCCCGCCAGCTGGCGGACCTCGGACTCCAGGAACCGATCTGCCTGTGGTGGCGCGGCATCGAGCAGGAGCTGCCTGCGCCCGCCAGATCCATTGCGCTGGTTGGTTCCAGGGACAGCACCTCCTATGGCGCCTCCGTCACTGGCGACCTGGCGTATTCGCTCGCACAGCGGGGATTCACGATCATCTCGGGCGGCGCCTACGGAATCGATGCGCACGCCCACCGGGCAGCCCTCGCCGGCAACTCCTCCGGCAACATGCCCACCATCGCCGTGATGGCAGGGGGAGTGGACCGCTTCTACCCGTCCGGCAACGAGGACCTGCTCAGGACGGTTGCGAACCAGGGCGCGGTCCTGGCCGAAGTCCCGCCGGGCTCCGCGCCGACGCGGTACAGGTTTCTGCAGCGCAACCGTCTCATCGCCGCCCTGGCCTCCGTCACGGTCGTCGTGGAGGCACGATGGAGATCGGGGGCGCTGAACACGGCGCATCACGCGGAAACGCTGGGCAGAGCCGTCGGGGCAGTGCCTGGGTCAGTGCACAGCGCCAACTCCGCGGGCTGCCACCGGCTGCTCCGGGAAGGAGGGGCGGTCTGCGTCACCGACGCGGGGGAGATCGCGGAGCTCGCCTCGCCCAGCGGCGAATCGCTGCCCGAGGTCAAGACCGGCCGGACGGCAGTCCAGGACGGGCTGACCCTGGAGGACCTGATCCTGCTGGACGCCCTGCCATTGCGGGCCACCACCTCGGTCGAAAAGCTCACCACCGTCGCGGGACTCTCCGCGGATTCCGTCCGCGCCGGCCTGGGCCGGCTCGGGCTGCTGGGCCTGGCCGAATCGCACCGCGGCGGCTGGAAACGCTCCGGAACGGCAGGCTGACCGGCCGCCGGCTTCCGGCGGTGGCCGACGGCGGCAGGTCCCGGGCCGGCACCAGACCCGCGGCTCGCCGCCGGGCTCCTTGATCGCCGGGCGATTCCTGCGAGAGTAAGGGGGTGTCCACACCGCAGATCCCCGCCGCACTGGCCGCGGCCGCCCAGGGTTTCGGCCGCTACCTGGAGGCGGAACGCGGGCGATCGCCCCACACGGTGCGCGCCTACCTCTCCGACGTCGGAAGCCTCCTGGGGTACGCGGCCACCGAAGGGGTGGAAGAGCTCGCGGGGCTGGAACTTGGCACCCTGCGGCGCTGGCTCGGCGCGCAGAGCGAAGGCGGAATGTCCCGCGCCACGCTGGCCCGCCGCTCCGCCACCGCCCGGGCTTTTACCGCCTGGGCCATCCGGGAGGAACTGCTCGACACGGACCCCGCCCTGCGGCTGAAGGCGCCGAAGCGGGAAAAGTCGCTGCCCGGAGTGCTGCATCAGCAGCAGGTTCTTCGGCTCGTTGAAGGCGCGGAATCGGCGGCCGCCGAGGGCGGTCCCCTGCCGCTGCGGGACCGCGCCATGGTTGAGCTGCTGTACGCCACCGGGATCCGGGTCGGCGAGCTGGCCGGCCTCGACATGGACGACCTCGATCCCGACCGTAGGACCCTGCGGGTGCTCGGAAAGGGCAACAAGGAACGCACCGTGCCCTACGGCCTGCCCGCTGCGCTCGCCGTCGACGACTGGCTGCGCCGGGGCCGGCCCGCCCTCGCCGCAGACACCTCCGGCCCGGCACTCTTCCTCGGTGCCCGCGGCAGGCGCGTGGACCAGCGGCAGGTCCGCAGTGTCGTCCACGATCTGCTGGAAGCCCTGGGGGACACCGCCGCCACCGGTCCGCACGCCCTGCGGCATTCCGCCGCAACCCACCTGCTCGACGGCGGGGCTGACCTCCGGGCGGTGCAGGAAATCCTGGGCCACAGCAGCCTGGCCACCACCCAGATCTACACCCATGTCTCCGTCGAGAGGCTCCGCCAGAGCTACCAGCAGGCCCATCCCCGGGCCTAAGCCTTGATCCACCGATCCGCGGTTGGTCCTGACTGATTGTCGGGGGTGGCCGTGGTTTTGGTTGCGGGCATGGCGGGTTGTCGGCCTCGCTGCCGGTAGCGTTCCACT